>SKOL01000275.1 GCA_007120055.1 Anaerobacillus sp. | reverse complement strand
GTACAGATTTCCCATATCCTATCTCTCAAAATGGATATATTGAAGTGTTTGATTATTATACAACTAAAAATGATTTTTCACTAGATACTAAGATTGGTTTGATTAATTTCAACGGAGAAGACATCTTACCTATCGAGTATCGAAATATCGCTGTATTTTCTGATGACCTCATCTTCGTTGAAAACTTTAATGAACGATGGGGGGCTGTTAACCAAAATAATGAAGAAGTAATTCCTTTTAAATACAGTGAAGTATATGTTCGTGAGGACTTTACTGTTGTTACTGAACCGCATGACAATAAATACGTTATTTTGAATACGGCGCAAGAGACCATTGAAGAATACCGATATAACCCTAATGCCCGTGGATTTTCAGACGATACAAAAACTATGGTTTTACACAAAATTTTAAGCACGGATTATAGTATTCCTAAACATTTTATCAGTGAAGGAAGTAATGGTTATGGTTTATTAGACCGCTCTGGCAACCTTGTCCTTCCAAACGAGTATGAATGGATCACAAAGTATAGAAATGATATGGTTTTAGTATTACAAGAAGAACTAGGAACAACCGAGGGATACAAGAGAGAGTTTAAAGGGTTTTTACTAGATTTAAATAGTGGTGGGAAAACACCACCTTTAACCATTCATGAAGAACATGGATTGTACACAACTTATGATATCGTGATAAATTAACCTTTAGGAAAGCGGTGAGACGAGGGGACAGGTTGAGACCACTGAAAAAGTCCCCTTTCTTTAGCTATTATAATTAAGCCCTACGCCAACTGAGCGTTTATTGGTGATACCTAGGTTAGCCCTTAATTCATCACTATGCACCCCCTCCATGGTACCACTTTCTAATTCTTGAAGACGATCCGTTAAAATTCGTTTTTCCACTTCTGATTAATTCTTTAAAAAGCATATATTTACCACCTCTAAACATTACGAACTAATAAGGGACTTTCGTATTCTACCGTAAATTACGTTTCACAGATCAGGACGATAAAAAGAGGAGCCACAATCATTATGTTTTGGTAATGATTGTACAATAATTACACTCGTCACTAATAGAAAAGAGGAGGGTGGGCCAAAAGTGTCTGACACAACAAGTAAACTACTTTATATAGACAAAAAGGCTTTAATGTATGTCTATATGTAGGTGTGAAACGGTGTCTGACACTTGTCTTGGCCCACCCTCTCTGTAACTAAAATTCTTAGATAAGTCTACTATATTCGAGGAGTGACAGATACCGTCCCAAACACATTGGATGTTGTTTTTTAAAAAATTAGTATTAAAATGCATCGCAAATAAGTTAAGTGCCTGGCACCAGCAGCTTAGTCAATACAACTACATGCCACATGAAGTTGCTCCTGCGACAAAAACCAAAATCTTCGTCCTATTACTCTAGAATCAGTAGATCACACATTTGTACCTAGTTACGTCCCAACTGAATTCACAAAAACTGTTCGACCTTTCTTCGACCGTGCCAAAGAAATATGCGCACTTTGGGACCGCGCCCTCATTGCCTATCGCTCAATGAAATTCGACGACCCGGTCGAATACTTCCTTCCAACGATTATCAAAACATTTAATAAATCGGTGTATCAATGTAAGCGAAGAAAGATTACAGAACGTTAGCAGGAATGTTAGTGGCGGAAAATCGGAGATTGGTAGCCGAACAAAAGGGGGTTTGTGATTGGCTGGAGTTTGTTGGTTGAGTTGTTGGTTTGGGCTTGTTGGTTTTGGCTTCCCATCCATGGAACACTTAACCAATAATCAATAAGTTAATAAGTTAATAAGTTAAGTGCCTGGCACCATAAATTTAGCGCTGCTACAAAGTCCTAAAAAAATTTTTAGATTTTAGAGTTTAATAGATTAATAATTGGTAATACTATAACTAAGATCAGATAAAGGAGCGTGCTTAACTTATGAGTTTACTAGAATATATTGGGAACATTAATCAAATGTTAGAAGACGCGAAGTTAGAGACTAACGAAGATGAATTTAACTACGATACTTTTCAAAAAAATTATTAAGCACCTGAGCACAATTTAAAATCACTGAACACGGTAACTTACCTTAAAATAAAAAATGAGGATGACAGTAAAGGTTCCCCCCTCCCTTACTGTCATCCTCATTTAATTATTTTCAATAAGTTAATAAGTTAAGTGCCTGGCACCTTTAATTAACAGGACACGGCATCGAACCCTACTTTACTTGTGACAAAATAATCTTTGTAACTAAGTCTTTTAACTTATCATCATTTAACCAGTCTATTTTTTGTTCTAACTGCGGCACTGCATGTTCCTCTAAATATTTCCAATCATATTTAATTTCGCTAAAGTCATTTGAATTGGCAATTTCCATTCGGTTCTCTCTCATTAATATTCTATATTTATATGGCCAAACTGGTACACCAACTTTATGTTCTTGCATAATAAAATATTCATTTTGTCGTACATTACTCCACCACGTTAAGCCACCTAGTGTCGATATTGGTTTTCTAAAAGCCATGATACCCTCTCCTTTAATTAAATTTACCAGACTGTAAAAAAGCATCAATCAGTTTTGCCGTTTCTTGCTGATGATGGATCTCCTTATGACCGTAAGGCAAAATGATAAAATCTTTCAGGTCTGGATAGTAAACTGAACTCACTTCAACTCTACCGTCATTTTCTTCACTCATTAAATTTCCTAGAAGTAGGTTGCTTACATTTCCTGCAATCGCTCCGATCTCAACGTTTGAACGATGTTTCAAATCCATTTTCTCTATATAGTCGTATGTAAGTGATTTTAATGTTTTATAAATTGATGTATAAGGCTTAAATTTATTCGCGATATTTGCCAAGGAACTCCCTTGGTTAGGAGTAGCTATTAAAACACATCTGTTAATTTTATCAATATATTTGGTTTCTGATAAAAATTTCCTAATCACCAAGCCACCAGTGCTATGACCTATGAGATTGATTTTCTCTTTATCATCTACACTATTTTCAATAACCTCTTCTAAAACTCCTTCTAAAATAAAGGCAGCCATATCAAACTCCTTATACGTGATCGGAAAGTCTTTTAGGATGCATTCATATCTTAATAAGTTAAGGTGTCTCTTTAACGGATCCATATCCATTGAATCCTTGTTAAACCCATGTACTAAAATCGCCTTATTCATTATTACGCCCTCCCTTGCTTAAAGATGATAGATTTCTGGAGGCATGAAGACTAACAATCTATATTACATAAGCACCTCGACAAAAACCGACGAATTCCGGGTGGTAACAGGCACCAAAACCTTATAGATAAGTTAATAAGTTAAGTGCCTGGCACCATTTCCATAACCCTAGGTAGCTACTTTAAATTCCTTAACCACCTTACCTAAATTAGTTGATAGGTCTTGTAATTCTTGACTCATCGAAGATAATTGCTGCATTGTTGAGGTTTGCTCTTCGGTTGACGCGGCAATTTCTTCGGATCCTGCTTTTGATTCTTCTAATACCGTCGAGGTGTTAGTTATTGAAGTATTGATCTGATCACTACTATTAGCTAAATCATTAATCACTTGATGGACTTCTTGAGTTTGTTTCTTTATTTTTACCGTCGCTTTTTCAATGTCTTCAATGTTTTGTTCAGTACTGGATACTTGCCTAACCATCTGGTCAACTTCACTGCCACTTATTTTCGTATCTTCGACGATTTCTTGAATTCCATTTTGTATATCTTTAACTAAACCTTGAATTTTGATCGTCGATTCTTTGGATTGGTTGGCAAGTTTTCTAACTTCATCAGCGACGACCGCAAAGCCTTTCCCTGCTTCTCCAGCTCTTGCAGATTCAATTGCAGCGTTAAGAGCTAATAAATTAGTTTGTTCGGCTATGTCATTGATAATAACGATGACATCGTTAACAGCGTTTGATTTTTCATTTAATTTTTTTACATTGATTACTGATTTGTCCACTTTTTCTTTTGTTGTTTTTGCCTTTTTAATTGAGGTCTTGATTGCATCTTTTCCAGATTGAACGAACCCAACTACGTCACTTGAAGATGAATCTACTTCCCCTACACTGTTTGAGATTTGCTCTACAGCTGCAACCATTTCAGTAGTCTCATCAACAATTTGTTTTACTTCACCTGACATACTGTCAGAACCTGAGGAAAATTGTTCAGTACTTGCAGCAATTTGTTCCGACGCTGAATAAATTTCCGTTATTGCTCCGTTCATATGAGTTGCTTTTTGATCTAATATGTTACTAGATTGTTGGATGTCTTTTATTAAAATTTCCATCTGATCGGCTGTACCATTAAAGATTTCACCGAGTTGTTCAAATTCATCCCCTGTTTTCAGATCAACTCGCTTTGTAAAATCATTTTCTTTAAATGATTTCGCTAAATCCGTCAGTTGATTAAGTGGTTTTTTTATGATAAATCGAATAATGATGTATGCTCCTGAAGCCGCTAAAAGTATACTAATAGCTCCTGATGCAATGTTTAATAATAAAAAGTTCTCAAGATAAACTCCTGCAACTCCCATTAACATTGTTTGAAATGAAATGATCAAAAACATTAAAACCACTAATAAAATCGTTAATTTAACTTGCAGTCTCATTCTAATTCTTTTGTGCTTCACTCTGTTTCTATAAGAATTTTCCTTTACTTCCAACGTATTCACCTTCTTAACCAATAATTTTTATAAATTTTTTGAGATGTGTTAATGAGGAGTAGCCTGTCTCAAAGTCGTCCAAAGCGACTTTTACGCCATAACTGTTTAAAAGATTTAAAATCTCTACGACTTTATCAATATTGTCTAAAAATGAACTTTCGGTTATTTTGAGCTCTAATAAACTCGGGTCAACTTTTGTATTTTCAAAAATTGCAATAATACTAGAAACAAAATCATTTCTGTCGAACTAAGCCCCAGTTGGGTGGTTCCATCTAATTAAAGCTTCGGCACTTAGGAGCTTACTCGCAAATCGGAATTTTCTTTAAAACGATTAGCGGCATAGCCTGAAATCTATTATTACAATACCGTGCCAATTCTACCAGTTGTAATAACCGAAATTTGTTATAATTTGTCGAAAATTTAAAACTTTTTCCTCCCTTTTAAAATTAATGGAAAAATACAGTGTGCCTGTATCCGTTCAACTTGGCTCTTCACTTTGCTCGGGTAAGCCACTACAACATGCACTTTAAAAACTCAATAAGTTAATAAGTTAAGTGCCTGGCACCGAATCAAAAAACTTTCGACATACACCATATATTCCCTTTTTATATACAAGCGTTTATAGTTACCTTTTTTAACAAATTTCATAATGATGTTAAAAAGGAGCTAAACTTGATGAGTAATAGGGGAATGATCAATAATAGCTTAGCAGCTGCTATTAAATCTAGGAGAATTAAAAAAGGCTGGTCACAACATAAACTTGCTGGAGAAGCAAAGGTAAGTCTTACACATATTAATAATATTGAAAATGGAATAACCTTTCCTGGTAGAGATAAACTGTATGCGATAGCTAATGCTCTAGACACTTCACCTTCAACATTATGGAAAGAAGTCGAAGCAGATGTTGGCCCGTGTATTAAATTTCAAAAAGGTGAAAAATAGTGAGAGGTCTTATCCCTCTTCTTCGCCAATCAATATTCTTCACTTTACTCGCTCCAACAAAAATAAGTCCCCAACAACCATCTAGCCAATTCTTGTTTTGCAATTCTACATCATGAAATAACCTCTCCACTTCTATTTAATATTCCATAAATTAAACCAAAAAATATAGAGATTAAAGGAGTGTATTAAACATGAATCACCCCCTACTATCCTACGAAATCAACCCTAACGCCGTGGAGCTGAATGTATAAAAATTTGTAAAATCTACCCCCCCTATATAACAAACCGCTTTATAATTGTTTCAAACCCAACTAAAAATGCCCACCAAGTTTTGTGATGAGCAAAAATTAAAAAGTCCTAATGATTAATAAAGTATTTTTTTGAATACTTAATCATGGCAAGTAAGAATAGTATCCAATTTCTATTTACACATAACAGATGAATGCATTATTTAGAATTAACAACAAATCGATTCAATTAACATTTTATAAATTAGTAATAGGTTGTCTTGATTGACTATCTATTGACTTTTTTCTATTTCTGTTTCCTCTCACTGATTCCCCTTTTCTGACCTGTGATTTCCCTTGAGATTCTTGATCTTTTCTTTTGGGTTCTAATTCCAAAACAAATACTTTATTTACATCAAGTTTAAATGAATTACTAGTTCTATATTTTATATTCAACATATCTTTTACGTAATCAGGTAATTGATCTCTTTTTCGTATATCAATTTTAGGCTTAGTTATTTTTTCTCTGCTTAAGTATTCATCAATATCCTTGTGTAGTTTATCTTTTAAATCATTTGATCTATCCATATAATCTTTAAATTTATCAATACAAACTAATTCACTTACAAGGTCAATATGGGGTATTAACTCCTCAAAACTGCACTGTTTTTTTACTTGATATAAACCTTGAATATCTAAAGCATTGCAAAAAGTCCAACCCAATAGTTCAAAATCAATAGGGTATTGTCCACCGTTAAAGTTTAATCCTTTCTTATTCATATAAGCTATTAGGTCATCCTCATGAGGATAATTATAAAAACAATAAGCGGGTATAAATTCATTTTCATATGCGCTTCCTATTAATTTTAAAAATTGACTGTCAGAAGAAAACATGGATTTATATTTCCTTTCTTTAAGTATCTTCGCTTGAACTTTAAATCCTAACCAATCATCTCCCCATAATATAATCCATTGAAAGTCGGATCCATTGATACCTTCTTCCGTCTTATTAAACGATCTAACATGTACTTTGCCCGAGAGTTTTTTTGAAAGCTCTAATAAGCTATTTTCTGTAATAGTTTCTTCTTGAGTACTAACTCCAAACTCTTTCGATTCACGTAAAGTATTCCATACTTTTCTAGACACATTCTTAAAGTTCCTACATATTTTTCTGGCAATAGTTTCTTCATAAGGATTCTGAGACATAAGTTCACCTTCTTCTTTTATATTCACCTTCATTAACTGGCCTTTTTTATAATTTTACCATAACAATATAAAGGCTTGTCTCAAAAAACAATCCACAACAAAAAAAGCCCACCAAGCGGCTTGATCTGCCTACTCAGTGGGTCCATTCACTACTTCTTCACCAAATAATATTTTCGCTTACTTCGACTATTCGGTATAAGGTCTTTCTGTAGCTTCCCTTCTTCCATCAATGAGCAATATAATACTTTTTCTTACTAGTACTATTTGGGAGTGGCTGCTTTTGTAACTTCCCAGCTTCAAGCAATGGATTTATAATCGGCAAACGTTTCATCTGTTGTCCATTCAATTCCTAATGTGAGCTTATATCGAACCTTTCCGTCTTCAAAAACGGTGGCTTGCTCAACTAACATGGAGTAAATTTCTTTATGAAATCTTTCGGTATCCTCATCTTGAAGCTTCTTTAATTGCTTCAGCAGTTGCTTCATCTCTATACGGTATGCTTCCGCCTGCTTTTTCCTATCTGAATACTCTTTAAGATGAATTCTTAGTTGGACAATTTCCTCCGTAAGTTTATCAACCTTGTTATAATCTTTCCCGTTTTGATGTAATTCTTCATCCACCACTTCATATAGCTCTCGGTTCTTTTGCTCCATTCTTCAGGATCAATTATTGCTTCATGGTGATCTTCTATATAATATTGTGGCAATTCTCCTTGATTTGGAACGATTTTTTCCTCTAACGTATCAAGGGTAAATTTCTTTTGATAGAGATAATCACCCCTTGATGCTAAAAAGATAAAAAATCAAAATCTAGATTTCCCCGATTACCAAAACGCTATATATTGTGTTGTTTTATCTTTTTATCATCATAAAAATGCAAGTTTGATTAGTCTGTAGTACAGATGTATTTATAAAAGGACAAAAAATAAGCCCATCACCTGTAAAGGTAACGGGTTCACTTATGAGGTGCAAAACGAGAAATTATAGACAAATTCATAAGCTAAATCACACAGGTTTCGCAAAGTTAGCAAAATACATGATATTATGAATGTGTAGTATCGTTATACTGCGCTGCAAATGACTCTGGCATTTCTTTTAATGTTGTGTTTACAGAATCAGCTTTTCTCTTGTTAAACTTTTGATTTGCGAGAACAGAATAAACTAATGGGCTTCTAACATGATTATATTTTGAACTTTGCTGTAAAGCATAGTAAATTGCCCCTGCTAATGATAACATGGAACTCCCCACCTTAACATGGTCATTTTCAAATGCACCTTGCACCAAAGGACCGGCTTGTGGTGTAATAATAAACAAAGAAGCCATAGAAATATTTTTAAAGTTAAACTTTGTCTCCTTCATTCTAGCTGTAATATCTTCTATATCGTATTGAGTTCTTTCTTTAAAAGAACTTACTTTACTCTCAATTATAAAATCATCAGTTTCATTCTCTAAGTTCTGTAGAAAACTTTCTATGTACCTTCTGAAGTTTAATAGTTTTTCCCCATGTCTTTCCTTAAACCTTAGTATATCTAAAATGTCACCTTCTAAAGATGGGATAGGAAGGATACTTTCTAAAAGTTTTTTTCGAAATTCATCTTTATCGAGATACTTTTCTGGCTTTCTAGGTTTTTGCATATCACTATAAATGCTTGCCATATTTTGAAGATTTTCAGTGATTGGTGAAAAATCAGTTTTTGTTCCTAATAAGACTGCAAGGTAACTCATATATCTCTTTCCAACGGTCTCTTCTACCATATACCAATTTCCCACTTTAAAGGCCAAACCTTTTTCTTGTAACTCCTCTCCTATGTAATCTAACTTTTCTAAGTGTATTCTCACAAATCTTTGAACATTTCCAGCTTGAATTTCAAGAACTTTTTTTTTCATCTCGGGATTCGTATCAATAAAGTTTAAAAAACAATCTCCAAAAGAGGCTTCATAGATATGCTGGCCTGGAATAATTTGTTCTACAAGGTTTTCTTCAATCAATTTTCTCATAAAAGGGGAATGAGATTCAGGGTTATCTAAGAATTCAAGCGGAACAATAGTCCCAATCTTATCCCAATAAAGTAGCATTTGCATAGTCCACTTTGTTTCTGGTAGTGCAATACTTGGAAAATAAAGAATTTTACTCATGGTTTCCCCCCCAATAAATAGAATATTATAAATTTATTTTCTACATAAAATACAAAATACCTTTAATATTTCCAGATAACATAATACTGAAATAAATCACAATTAAAAACGGTAGTAAACAAGCTCATGAAGCCTATAAGCTTCACTTGGAACATTTACCGAAGAATTCGATAGCAAAAATCCAACTCAAAAGAGTAGAAATAGAAGCCACTTCCGTACTTGACCAAATTACTTTCGCTAAAAAAGTACTTGCCATTGAAGGAATTAGTGAAATTTCATTGGAGGGTATTTTAGGAGAAGCTATTAGAATGGATATTTATAAATATCAAAATGTATTTGTTTCAGCTGTTATAGTTGTTAGACTAGAGGTAATACAGTTATTTTCAAAGTTTAGTGAATATTTATAGGCAATTGAAAAAAACTCTATTTAAAAATCTAGTGAATGTAGGTGAAAGCATGATAGAAGAGATTAGAATGTTGCCCATGAGTGAAGAGGACGAAGACTTTACAGGAAAGGATATATCTTTTGTTCAAAACTGGTTTTTAGAATACCTACCCTTTAAAACCTATTATTCTAAAACAAACAAATTAAAAGTTATCAACGGAAAGAGATTAATTTTATTCCGATATAAAAATGCTGTAATAGCTTCGGCCATTTTAGAAGCCATTTTTAAAGATATTAAATCAAGACCTGGTTATTCAGTTGGCTATTATTTTGATCCACATTCAATTAAAATTTTTGCCCCTTTGAATAAAGATGAAATAAAAGGAATATGGCCTAATGTGGGTGGATATGGCCAAGCAGCTCTCAAGCTAGATACAGATAAGTACGATGAATTTATTACTTTAATTGAGAGCAGAGGATATCAAACGATTAATGAAAAAAGATTTGAAGAAGAAGTAAATGAAATACAGCTACCTGATACAGTTACTATTGAAGATAAACCAGAGGAAAAAAGCAAAAAAGAAAGAACATCTAATACTTGGAAAAGAAATTCGTTAATTTCTAAGAAAGGTTTACTAGAGAGTGATTATACATGCTTAATAGATTCAAACCATAAAACTTTTAGAGCAAAATCAACGAATCGTAACTATGTTGAAGCACACCACCTTGTACCTATGCAATATCAAGACAACTTTGACTATAGTTTAGATGTTGTCGCTAACATTACATCCCTATGTCCTAATTGTCACGCACTTATCCATTTTGGTAGCCAGAAAGAAAAAGAACCGTTGTTGAGGAAGTTATACGATGAACGAATTAATAGACTCATAAAATGTAAAATAGATATTACTTTTGACCAGCTAAAACAGTTTTATTAAATATAATCCAACTGAGATTAAAGGAGTGCAAAATGACGTCTTCTAGGATGCAATCAAGCGCAATGTAAGAGCAAGAAGACGTGGCGGAGCGTTTGAATTAACGAATAAACCTGGATTAAAGTATAGCTATTCAGGTGGTGGCTATAACTGAATCGTTCTGTTAAATCGAGGGTATCCTTAGGGGTTGGTTCAGCTGTTATAGAATTTAAGTATATTATGGTAAAAGTCCATCAAGATCATCTCTGCGGTCATTAACTTTATCATTTAATGTTTATATACTTCTTATACAATCCATTCCGACTCTTGTTCCTATAGTTGCAGGTATACTTATTAAGCCTTCATCAAGTAAGACTTGAAAAAAGCACCAATTAGTTGCATAAACAAGTAAATAAATATACTATCAAGAATTTTATTATAAAAACTACTTTTATATCCATAATCATTCTAATGTATAAGCATTAAACTACATAGGGTTTAATACAATACAGGTAAGACTTGGATGTTTGCTCTAACATTGATTATTATTACTGTAGTTTGCCCTCCCTTGCTTCAAGATGATAGATTTCTGGAGGCATGAAGACTAACAATCTATATTACATAAGCACCTCGACAAAAACCGACGAATTCCAGGTGGTAGGCACGGCATCAAATTTATCACAATTGCATTTATATCCACATCTCGTGTATAATTTAGATATAATCAACATAGAAATAAAAAAGACCAAGTGCGACAAACACTTGGTCAAGTAGCAACACACATGCCGTTTGAATAGCGGCTGACCTAAGAAAATATCGTGAAGAAATAGCTACCTTACTTTCTCAGGGCAAGGGTGGCTATTTCTTTTTGTTTAAACAGACGACAATAGTTACGATTAGTGTCAGTACCGCTATTAGCACTAGGCTATATTGCGCTAGTAAACTAAGTGCTTGATAT
>SKOL01000313.1 GCA_007120055.1 Anaerobacillus sp. | reverse complement strand
TTAAAATCGCCAATTTATCCTGATACAACAAGTGATGTAGGTGAGCATAACTTTACGTATTCATTATACACTCACGACGGAAGTTGGCAGAATAGCGAGTTAACAGAGTTGGCCTATGATATGAATGCTCCACTCTATTTAGGTACCGGTAAAAAAGTGGATGAATATAGTGCTCTAGTTAATGATGTTCAGGCGATTAAGTGTCAGGCGTTTAAGTTAGCAGACGATGGTAGCGGTGATATTATCGTTCGATTTGCCGAAGTATTAGGATCTCACGGTGTTTCCAAAATAAAATTCAATTTTGATGTTGAAGAAGTAGAAAAGGTGGATGTATTAGAAAATTTTAAGTGCAAAGAATCTATCATAGAAAACACAGTAGAGTTAAGCTTTAAACAATATGAATTAATTAACTTAAGATTAAAGAGACCAAATTAACTAATCTTAAGTATAATTATAAATATTATCTATCAAAAGAGGAGGGGCTTTTATGAAACGTGTGGCAATATTACTTCTTGCTTTATTAATGTCAATCGTATTAATGGCGTGTGGATCTAACTCATCAAGTAAGGAAGCAAATGAAAATAACATTAAGGTGGTTTATATTGATTGGGATGGGATGAATACCAAACACTTAACAGCCGCTAAAGAAGAGTTTGAGGCAGATAACCCAGGAGTCACAATAGAATTAAGTCCACAGGTTGGGAATACAGCTGATTATAATACGAAAACGGCTCTAATGTTACAATCAGACGACAGTATTGATATCATGTTTTTAGATAGTTTCCAAGTACCATCATTAGTAAGTTCAGGCTATCTGCATGAATTACCTGTAACGGAATGGGAAGATTGGAGCACGCAATATTCTGATAACGTTAAATTAGGGGTAACAGTTAAAGATGGTGTCTATGCAATCCCGATTTCAACGGATACGAGAGGACTTTATTATCATATTGATGTTTTTAACGAAGTAGGAATTCCTGTTCCTTGGGAGCCTAAATCTTGGGATGATATTATGGAAGCAATTGAAATTCTCCATAATAACGATATTGCGTATCCTTTATGGATGTTTGCATCTGCAGCACAAGGAGAATCTACTTCGATCCAAACAATTCAAATGTTTTTATCAGGAACTGGTGATCCATTAATTGAAAACGATCAGTGGCTTGGGAATTCGAAAGGCTTATATGACACACTTGAATTTATCGAAAATTTAAGTGCTTCAGGGATTTATTCAAACAGCCAGCTCTCAGAGATGTTAGATACAAATGCGTGGCAAACAGGGGTTTCTAAGTTCCCTGAAACTGGTGAAATAGGCATTTATTTAGATGGAAACTGGCGCGGATCAGATTGGAAAGCTGTATTTGGTGATGAAGTGACTGAAAGAATTGGAGTAACTCCAATGCCGAAACAAAATGGAGATGGATTTACGACGATGAGCGGTGGTTGGACGTTCGCCGTATCAGAAAAATCTACTAACCCTGACTTAGCATTTGAGTTTATGAAGGTATTAAATAATCGTGATAACGCACTAATTTACGCTAATGAAATAGGTTCAATGACACCTCGTAATGACACTATGGAGTTAACGGAATATAAAGAAGTTAATCCATATCGTTATGAAATGTCAAGTTATCTAGAATTTACAAACTATCGACCTGGTAATGACTTCTATACAAGTGTTTCTACAGAATTACAAGTGGCAATTGAGTCTGTAATTACAGGACAAAGAACCGCAAGAGAGGCGCTTGATATCTATTCTCAAAATGTAAAATCAATAGTAGGCTCTGGTAATTACGTAGAAAAGTAAATGTTTTTACATTAGGGGTTTCGATATGAAACTCCTAATGTGTTTAATAGATTTGCTACTAGGAGGGAAAATATGATTAAGGGCAATAAGCAAAAAAGGGTAGCTCTCATGTTGTTTTTACCCGCAACTATTATACTATCGATATTTTATATAGCACCAGCTATGTTTGCTATCGTATTCTCTTTCACTGATAAAACATTAGTAGGTGCAAATGCTCAAAATTGGCAATTTGTAGGTTTAGACAATTATTTATTTCTATTTAGTGATGAAAGGTTTTGGAAATCCCTTGTAGTTACGATACTATTTTTATTTGGATCTGCAATCTTTGGACAGCAAATATTAGGCTTTACCATTGCTTACCTAATGCAAAATAAAGGAAAAACGGTTAGACGTATCGTTGGATCAATTGTTTTATTATGCTGGGTAACCCCAGAAGTTGTTGTATCGTTTGTTTTTTATGCATTTTTAAATTCTAATGGTACATTAAATAATTTTATAGTAAGCCTAGGTTTAGACCCGGTTGCTTGGCTCTATGATTTTGCCTTACTGTCTATTATTGGAGCTAATATATGGCGCGGTACAGCTTTTTCTATGTTAATGTATCAATCAGGGCTTGATAACGTTTCACATGAAATAAAAGAGGCAGCTGCTATTGACGGTGCTAGTAAATTCCAAACTTTATTTAGAGTTATAATCCCATGTTTAAAAGGAACAATTGTAACAAATACGGTTTTAATTACACTATCGACTTTGGGTTTATTCGGTTTAATTTATGCATTAACCGGTGGTGGACCAAGTATGGATACGACAACTATACCAATATATATGTATAACCAAGCATTTAGGTCTTATCAAATTGGATATGGAACAGCAATTTCGGTAATATTATTAATTTTTGGTATTTGTTTAAGTGTTTTCTTTGTTCGAGCTTCCAGGCATGATTTATAGGAGGGATGATTTTGAATAAGCAGAATAAAATCACGACCGCAGTACTTATTTTTATTGCATTTTTGTTTTTATGGCCCTTATTGTGGTTAATCTTTGCTTCTTTTGATGTGGAGGCTGGAATGAGTTTGAAAATACCAGCAAAATTCACATTAGATAACTATTATGAAGTTTTGAATAATCCTATGAATTTAAGGTCATTTTTAAATAGTTTCATAATATCATTTTCACAGGCAACATTAGTTGTCGTTGTTACAATGATTACAGCGTACCCGTTGTCGCGTTTTAAGCTTAAAAATAAATCGAAAATTTTAT
>SKOL01000503.1 GCA_007120055.1 Anaerobacillus sp. | reverse complement strand
TCCCCCCGTCCCTCCTAGTAGTCTGAAACCGTCCAGTTTTCTTGAGCGATGACCCAAATTTCTTCATATGTGTCTGAAACCTCAAGCCACACATTGTGCTTGTCATCGATAAAGTAGTCATACACATAGCCTTCAACAGGTTCTATTGTTTCGCCAATTAAGTTTCCAAATATACTTGGCATATCATATAAAAGGGTATTAGCTGGAACAATCACGTATCGGTAACTGAGATCATAAGCCAAGTTTTCAGCAGCTTCTCGTTTTTGTTGGTTTTCCGCTGCTAATTTTTGTGCCAATTTTTCTTCTTCTTCAAATTGTGCAATTCGTTCATTCATTCTCTCTTCTAATCCTTGTAACCTTTGATTGAATTCTTCACTTGAAAGACGATTTGCTTTCTTTCGTTCTCCTGCAAACCCTTCGAACAACAGTTCATCATTTCCAATCAATTCAACCATACTCATTTCACCATACTCGATAAAGTGCATTATTCCTGATGAATATGTATTGCCGTCAAAATTTATTTCTTGTGTAGTCGTGTATTTATCTAATTCCCAAAATTCATGCTGTATTACTTCGTTGTTAGATGTGATTTCAAAAAGAGGTCCAACTTCATACTGCCAAAAACCAACAAGGTCATTAATGGATAGTAAATTTTCATATAACATGCGGTTATAAAAATAAATTTTCGAATAATCGTCTAGTTGACTAAGTTTTTCCACTGCCTCTGATTTTCCTTGTTGGAAAAATATTCTTTCATCCGCTGTTACATAGGCCAAAATCGTTCGGTTAGGGGATAAAGATAAGTCTTTTACTTCTTTTTCAATTTCAACTAAGTTATTCTCATCATCTATATAAGATAATGTATTCGACCAATTTAAAACGTAGATCGTTTCATCAGTAATAACTTTATAAGAAACATCATTTGCCAGTTTGATGTTTTCATCTTGGTCAATATCTCTGAAATAAAGGCTATCTAAGTCATCACGATAAATCACTTGTTTTGCATTTGGAGCCACCTGGAAAGAAACCGCGTTCGTTGCAATCGTTATATTTTCGCCATCACTCAACGAATTTACTATAAATCGTTCCGTGTCATTGAGATAATACACATAATCCCCGGAAGGGTCTAATACAAACTGAACAACATCAGACGCAATCCATTTTAATGAATGGTCTTCTAAATCCAACGAGAACAATTCGCCTCGCCCTGTATCATATCGAAAATCGATTATAAAAAAGATCATACTCTCATCATGTGTTAATTGTAAATTCAATACATCATTTACATCAATTCTTCTATTCTCTTCGTTTTCAAATGTATAAACGTAAAAATCGCCACGGAAGTTTTCATAGAATGCATACTGATTCTGGTCTGATATTCGGTACCATGTAACATCCCTGGCAATTTCTACACTTTGTTTCTCCTCTGCCTTGACAAAAAGACTATTACTTTCGTCTAAATAGTAGATAAATTTGCCATCATAGGACAGTTCATAATTATAATATTTAACATCAGATGCAATTCTTTGGCGTTCTTCAACTTGTTTCTTACTTATGTTTTGCATGTATAAATCATTTACATCATTACGTAAATAAACAATCGTCGATTCGTCCCCTGAAATCATTAAAGAACCGAAGTCAACTCCTCGGGAAACCATATGAGTCGTATCTTGATCAACGTATAAAAAAAGATCCATATCTTCATCGACATATAGGATTAGCTCCGAATTGGGAAGTATCAAAAATTGCCCTTCTTTTACTTTAGATGCAACTCTTACTCTATTTTCATCTTCATCCAATGTATATAGACTCCCTACATGATCCTTGGCTTGATCATTTATAAATAGAAGCAATTCATCCTGAACTATGTTGTTATTTGCTTTTGATGAAGAGGTAGACTCATTAATTGAATTACAACCTGAAACAAACAGAAGCAAAAGTATAAATACGATAATAGATTGATATATTTTCTTCAATATAATTCCCCCTTTTCTATATAATTCAAATATTACCGAAGTACTAATACTAAAGCAATTAAAATTTGACATTATTTTCACTGGGAATTGTTACCTCCCGTCATTTTTTGTCGATTGCTCGTGCGTTAAAATGCGACAATAACCGATCGGGAGGTGACAGTGAATTGCGCCCATCTTGATGAACCACCCTTTTAAAAGTTAATAAGTTAAGCAAAAGTTAAGAGTATGGAAGCATCCTTAGACTTTCGATAAAATTCGACAAATTCCGGGTGGTGACAGGCACCGAATCAAAAGTTAAATTTCCACCCCTCCTCCACGCCCAAACTTCAATTTTCACCAAATGACAAACTAGCGCGTTTCGCGCAATAATAACGATACCGCGGAATACTTGGAAAGCGCGCTTTCCGTGGGAGTTATTGAACAATGAATATTAGCGAACGTACGTATGAGGAATTATTGTCTTCTTATTTACCTCTCATCAAAAAATTATGTAAACGCCTTGGCAATCAACGATACTACGACGAGCTATACCAAATCGGCCTCATCGCTCTTTGGGAAGCCAAAACAAATTACAATGAAGAAAAAGGCCACTTCCCTAGTTACGCAAAAAAATTCATTTGGGGACGGATGCTCTCATTCCTTAGAAAAGAAAATAAATTTAATGAAAAAAATGAGATTTATTTCGACCAAGAGCTCATCGAAGAAATCAGCGCTCCAGAGCCTGATACTTCTAGCACTCAACCACAACTTCCACTAGAAAAAACAAAGTCACTCCTATCGAAAAGAGAGCAGCAATGGTTTTACGAAGCCATTATCAATGAAAAAAAGCCCACCGAAATCGCCGAACTCCTTAACGTATCCGTCTCTACCGTTCATACATGGCGCAAAAATGTCATTCGAAAACTACGACCACACATTGGGACGAGGGGTCAGGTCCGTTGTCCCATTAGTTAAGTGACTAGGCACGGAATCCGCAATCTAAAGTTTTTTTCATAAAAGATCACCATTTTCCCTACTAACTTGCTATTTATATAGTGAAGGAGGTGATAAGGATGGGCCAAAACATGTTACAATCTCGTCTTACGTTACTTTTTTA
>SKOL01000337.1 GCA_007120055.1 Anaerobacillus sp. | reverse complement strand
TTTGTGGTGGCAATTGCATATGTCCCTCTACCTGTCCAATAATAGTAACGACATGTATATTGGATTGCTCCATTTGCGGAACGTTCGTTTGACCTAGTTGTTGTATTTTTTCTACGACACTAGATTGTTTTTGCCCTTTTTGATCATCTGGTTGTGTTTCTTGCATACGATAATCCATTTATATCCTCCTCTTTTAAAAAGCTATTCATAGTATGAGGAGAGTTTAATGTAATTATGAATTTTTGTTTAGAAAAGTGCTTAATTTCATACATATCATTCATGACGATTAATAGTCATCATCGAACATGTAAAAGGAGGGTGCTCTTCCTCACTTCACCTTGACCTTCTACCGAATCTCAGACGTTCGTTCGCAAAAGCACCCTCCTTTTTTCATACAAAAAGCATGACGTACGAAGTATCCGTCACCGTCTAAGATGTATATTCAATGGTTTTTTCCAACTTTCCAACTTTCCAACTTTCAGCTTTCCAACTAACCAACAAACCAACTTTCATAAAAAAAAGGCCTCCATATTTGAAGCTTATAAAAAGCTTCATTTAGGACACCTTCGTACATTTCAGCTTTTAAATTACTTACACTTCCATAATAATTGGTAAAATCATCGGTCTGCGTCTTGTTTGTTCAAAGAGGAAGCGACTAAGCGCGTCTCTTATATTGCTTTTTAACGCAGACCATTCATTAATATTATCATCAATACATTTATTAAGTGTTACTGTAACGAGCTTATTCGCTTCTTCTAATAATGTTTCACTTTCTCGTACGTATACAAAACCTCTTGAAATAATATCTGGTCCAGAAACAATTGCATTATTTGCTTTGTTTAATGTTACAACAACAACTAATATTCCGTCTTTTGAAAGCAAGCGTCGGTCTCTTAATACTATATTTCCAACGTCACCAATACCAATTCCATCGATAAGAATATTGCCTGAATGAACTTTCCCATTAATTCTCGCTTCATTATTCGTAAACTCCACGACATCACCTTTGTCGATTAAAAAAGTATTCTCCTTTTTTACACCACATGTATGTGCAAGTTGACTATGAATATGTTGCATGCGAAACTCACCATGAATAGGAATAAAATACTTTGGTTTCATTAAATTTAGCATCAGCTTTAATTCTTCTTGACAACCGTGTCCCGTAGTATGAACGTTTTTTTGTCCAAAAACTACTTCTGCTCCGGTGCGATAAAGTAAGTCAACAATTTTTGTTACCGACTTTTCGTTCCCCGGGATCGGTGTTGCAGAAATAATAATTGTGTCAGTAGGTCTTATCGCAATTTGTTTATGAGCCCCTTTAGCCATTCGTGAAAGGGCTGACATCGGTTCTCCTTGACTACCCGTTGTTAAGATTGTAAGTTCGTCATCTTCATATCGTTCAACATCCTGTATTTTTATTAATGTATCGTTTGGTACGTTCAAATACCCTAATTCAATAGCGATCGAAACGATCTTCTCCATACTCCGACCCGATACGGCTACTTTCCGATTCGTAGAAATGGAAGCATTAACGACTTGTTGAATACGGTGAATGTTCGAAGCAAAGGTTGCTACAATGACCCTCCCTTTAGCCGTGGAAAATGCATCGGTAATTCCTTGCCCTATTGAACTTTCAGAGACAGACACACCAGGCCTTTCCGCATTTGTACTGTCAGAAAGTAAGCATAACACTCCGTTTTCTCCAATCGCAGCCATTTTTCCTATATCAGAATAAACACCATCAACTGGATTTTGATCAAACTTAAAATCTCCTGTATGAACAATTGACCCTTGGTTTGTCTCAATACATACGCCAACAGAATCGGGAATACTGTGATTAGTTCTAAAGATATTAACTGTTGTCGTACCAATGATTAGTTTCGTTTTATTATTTATGATTTTAAAATCAACATTTTTATCTAAGCCATTTACCTTTAGCTTTTCCTTGACAATTCCGAGAGTTAATTTCGTCCCGTAGAGTGGCACATTTAGCTGCTTTATTACATATGGAACAGCACCGATATGATCTTCATGACCGTGTGTTAAAATAATCCCTTTAACTCTATGTTTGTTTTCTAATAAATAAGATATATCTGGTATGACAACATCTACCCCAAGCATATCATCATCAGGGAACATTAGGCCTGAATCGATCACAATAAGGTCGTCATCCACCTCAATAACATACATGTTTTTTCCGATTTCTCCTACACCGCCCAAAGAAAAAACACGTACTTTTTCTAAACCTTGCTTTGTCAATTTAATTGTTCCTCCCATATTTACTTTTTCTAATTCTTTCTTCCGATTAAAAAATTCTGATAGTTTTAGCTAACTGAGTGAATTTCATAATCACCAAAAATGAGCCACATCACGCAACTATATATTGATCTTAGTGGCGAGAATAGTGAATTATGATATTCATTAAACTACGCTTAGCCAAACCGAATAATCTATTATATATTGTTTAATCCGAACTAATCACTTGTTTGTAGTATAACTTATGTCCCAAAGAGAACACAAGAATATTTATGTAGAAGTGGAAAATATTTTTCTAGTAAAATAAGTGCAAAAAAACTATTCGCTTTTTTTCATAAAAACGCTCATGACGACACAGCCATCACTATCTAAGATGTAAATTCAATGGTTTTTTTCCAACTGTCCAACTTTCAGCTTTCCAACTAACAAACTAACCAACTATCCAACTTCATTACACACAAAAAGGAACCATGCCTTTTTTATACTTTTTACTAAGTATAAAAATAATTTAGGTTCCTTTGTCGTCTATTTGATTAAATGCTCAGCTAATATTACTTAATAATTTTTGCTAGCTGTTCCTTTTCAATTTCTGTTAGTGGGATCAACGGTAACCTTACTCCGCCTACATGGAGTCCTTTTAGGGCTAATGCGGCTTTTACAGGGCTCGGGTTCGGTGCGATAAATAAAGATTTCATTATTGGCAACAGTTGTTGATGCAGTTTTGCTGCTTCCTTTATTTCACCATTATTATATGCTGTAACCATTTGTTTCATTTCCTTACCTATTACATGTGCTGCAACAGAAACGATACCATGACCACCTA
>SKOL01000332.1 GCA_007120055.1 Anaerobacillus sp. | reverse complement strand
GAAACTTTCGAAAAAAGAAGATCACCCCTTTAGTAGGTGATATTGTCAAATTTGATGCCGAAAACAATACTGATGGATATATTTTAGCATTAAAAGGACGTCATAATGAATTAGTGCGCCCACCGATTGCCAATGTAGAACAAGCCATTTTAGTATTTTCGGCAATGGAGCCTAAATTTAGTACGCATCTATTAAATCGATTTTTAGTCCATATTGAAGCAAATGATATTGAGCCAATTATATGTGTAAGTAAGATTGATTTACTAAAAAGTGAAGAGCGGTCACGAATTGACCAGTATATCTCAGATTATCAACAGTTAGGATATACGGTGCTTCAAACTTCGATTTTTATTGAAGATTTAATTGAAGAAGTAAGGCCTTGGTTGAATGAAAAGACAAGTGTTTTTGCGGGGCAATCAGGTGTTGGTAAGTCGTCGTTACTAAATGCATTAAAGCCTGAGTTGAATTTGGAAACGAAAAAAATCTCTACGCATTTAGGTAGGGGAAAGCATACGACAAGGCATGTTGAACTTATTCCGATCGGCACCGGATTAGTAGCGGATACACCTGGTTTTAGTTCATTAGATTTTACAAATATAGAAGTGGAGACACTTTCTGACTCCTTTCCAGAAATGAGAGAACTGGCATCGCTTTGTAAGTTTAGAGGGTGTACGCATTCTTCGGAACCTCAATGTGCAGTGAAGCAATCGGTAGAAAAAGGCGAAATCACTGATTATCGCTATAAAGATTATATAAGTTTTTTAGAAGAGATTAAACAACAAATTCGGAGGTACTAAAATGATAAAGATCGCACCGTCAATTCTGTCTGCGGATTTTTCAAAGCTTGGAGAAGAAATTAAAGATGTTGAAAGGGGAGGAGCAGATTATATCCATGTAGATGTAATGGATGGTCATTTTGTGCCGAATATTACGATTGGTCCATTAATTGTTGAGGCGATACGTCCGGTTACTACGTTACCGTTAGATGTTCATTTAATGATTGAAAATCCTGATCAGTACATCCCTCAATTTGCGAGTGCTGGTGCTGATATAATTACAGTTCATGTTGAAGCTTGTCCCCATCTTCATCGAACGATTCAATTAATTAAAGAAAATGGTGCTAAAGCAGGTGTCGTTTTAAACCCTGCGACACCTGTAGATACTATTCAACATATTATAGAAGATGTCGATATGGTGTTACTTATGACTGTAAATCCGGGATTTGGTGGGCAAAAGTTTATTAAACAAGTGCTACCAAAGATTTATGCAGTGAGTGAGATGGCTAAGTCGAAAAATTTATCAATTGAAATTGAGGTAGATGGTGGCGTGAATAAAGAGACGGCGAAATTGTGTATCGAAGCAGGAGCAAATGTTTTAGTGGCTGGTTCCGCGGTTTATAATGAATCAGATCGTGCTCAGGCGATAAAAGCGATCAGAGGCTAATTAGTTAGTTGGTTTGTTAGTTAGGCCGTTCCAACCTGACTTATACATTTTAGATGGTGTGGCGGTTACGGTGCTTCGTCATGAGGGTTTTGTATGAAAAAAAGAACGAGTAATTTCCTGCACGAGCCTCTAAAACTCGTTAGAGGTTTACAGCGAAGAGAAGGAAATTGCTCGTTCTTTTACATATTAGTAAGAGATGCTCCTGCGGTTACTCTTCACAAAGTTGCATGAAGTAAATTGTAAGATGTATCTCATGACGTAATTGAGCTCAGTAGCTTTTGGTGGTTACCGTCATAAGGGTTTTGTATTCAAAAAAACGACTTATTAGCTTGTATTTTTTCATATACAAGTACTTAATGATTACTCCTCGGCATATGAATGGTGGTAGAGAAGTACGGTTAGACAAACTATGAATTATAAATGAATAAAAGGTAAAGGCGAAAATTTCACTGAAAAAATAGGTACTATTTCTAAAAAGGTGAATATACTTATAATAACTGAGGACTTTTATTCTTTATTCATTTGGTAGTACCGTTAACGACGAATCCCATGTTGAGGAGGGAGATTTATGAAATTTTATACGATTAAGTTACCCAAGTTTTTAGGTGGATTTGTAAGGGCGATTTTAAATTCATTTAAAAAAGGTTAAACACAAAAAAGCACCGCTATGGGTGCTTTTTTGTTGCGCTATGGAAAATAGTAAACTTATTAGTTTTATCTAAATTATACGCGCTCAACTTTTCCAGATTTTAAAGCTCTAGCAGAAACGTACACACGTTTAGGCTTTCCATCTACCATAATACGAACTTTTTGTACGTTCGCACCCCACTTACGCTTCGTTTTGTTCAATGCGTGTGAGCGTTTGTTTCCAGTACGAGCTTTTCTTCCCGTAATTACACATTTACGTGCCATGATTGCACCTCCTTGTAAACCATGAGATGACACTCAAATTCATCTTATAAATACTTGCTAATATTAGCATAGTAAAAAAAAGAATGCAAGAGGTTTTAAAATAATTATCAAGGAGAGATACTTGACACCTTTATAATTAAGATAATTAAGTAAATGTTTTAGGTATGATAGGATATGTTAATAATAGTGTTTAGTTGGAAAGTTGAAAGTTGGAAAGGAAAACGACTGACATTTTACATGTTAGATAGGGACGGGTGTACCGTCATGAGCATTTTATATGAAAAAAGGAGGGCGACTTTCCTGAACGAGCCTCTAAAACTCGATAGAGGTTGCTCCTGCGGTTACTCGTCGCAAAGCTGCATGATGAATTCTCTAAGGAGTTTCACATGATGTGATTGAAGTCAGTAGCTTTACAGCGAAGAGAAGGAAATCGTCCGACTTTTAAATTTTAAATGGTTACGGAATAGCTTCATGAGCATTTAATAAAGAACAATTGATTGTCATATTAACATTTATGCGAATTGTCTTATTGTTAACGAATTAAACAAGTTTCTTTTCAATTTTGGTGTAATATAGTAAAATGTGATTAGCCATGAAGATACAATCTAAAGGGGGATTTCGATCATGTCAATTAAGATGAAAACACAATTAGGTGTAATTGATGTTTCAAAAGAAGTTGTAGCCGTTATTGCCGGTGGTGCTGCTATAGACTGTTACGGGATTGTAGG
>SKOL01000721.1 GCA_007120055.1 Anaerobacillus sp. | reverse complement strand
TCCCTTCTACTACTTTATGTTGTTTAATCTCTAAGAAGAAATTGTTTTCTCAAGAAAAGTTTTAAAATATTGTGAAGTTAATGAATTTCACCATTCAATATTATCGCCTTTACGTATCTATTAAGTAGTTGCGTTAATTCGCTCGCAATACATATCGTTTGATGTGTATTAATTTAGGTAATTATGAAATTCACTCAAGTAATTCTATATTGAAAAACTTGGAAAGTCCAAGCTTTACGGTGTTAAAAAATGTTAACAACGTGGCAAGATGTTGAAAACATTTTTATTTTAACATATAAAAAAGGAATCGATGTGAAAATTCTAATTATTTTTCACATCAATGAATTTCATAATTCATAATTCTCGCCACTAAGATCAATATATAGTTGCGTCAAAACCATCCGCAAACTATATATTACGTGATGTGGCTCATTTTTGGTAATTATAAAATTCACTCAAGCGCTAAATAATTTTACTAGGGCACTAAAAGTTTGATCCCAAATGCTAATAAAATGCATCCACCTAATAATTCGCCATATGTACCGATATATCCTTGTACTTTTTTTCCAATAATGAGGCCGATCCACGAGAGTGCCATACTCATCAAGCCAAAGCTTAATAGTGTGATAATCGTTTTTGCACCGATCATCCCTAAGCTCAATCCGACTGAAAAACTATCAACACTCACACTTAATGCAAAAAGAACGAGACCAATCCCCATTGGCTTAATGATACCGCCATCTCTTTCATTTGAAAACAACGCTGAATAAATCATTTGCAGGCCGAGAATAAGTAATAAAACACCACCGATCAACACCGCTACAAAACCGAAATATTGACTTAAAAACTTTCCAATAACGATCCCTAAAAAAGGCATAATAATATGAAAAATCCCGATAACAAGTCCAATATTAAAAATATGTTTATAACGTAAACCGATCATGCCCATTCCAATCGCTAAAGAAAAAGCGTCCATTCCTAATGCAAAGGCCATGACGCTTATCGTTAATATCTCTCCTAACAACAGGATCTCCCCCTTGTACATGCTGTGCTATTCTACACTATGCTTGTCAGGGGAGTTTTATGTGATTTTCAGTTTCAACACTTAATTACATTTCCTGCCGCTGCTTTGTCGAGGCGATTCATGATCGCTTTTCCGACTCCTTGTTCTGGAAAAGTTTCACTATAAATGACGTCGATATCATATTCATCGAACTTTCGTAACACTTCATAAAGGTGTTGCGCAACGCTCGCTAAATCACTTTTTGAACCACATGGTAAAACGATATCAGCATCGTATTTATGTACATTTTCGTTCGTTGTAAGTACACCTACTTTTTTTCCTAAGCCCTTAGCGGTTTGAACTTGTTGCTGTAGGACCTCTATATTTCCATCAACTAAAATGAACTTTGCTTTTGGGGCGTAGTGCTTATATTTTAATCCTGGTGATTTCGGAGCTT
Source organism: Anaerobacillus sp. (assembly GCA_007120055.1). Next base: position 1,623 of record SKOL01000721.1, on the reverse strand, counting down.
GTCCCTCGTCTTCAAGTGCAGGATCGACGGCGACTAACCCGACAACTTCTTCAAGCTGTTCTTTCGTCACTCCACCTGGACGTAAAATCGTCGGAATTTCTGTCGTACAATCAAGTACGGTTGATTCAACTCCCACTCCTGTCGCCCCACCGTCGACAATACCTGAAATTTTTCCGTTTAAATCTTCATAAACATGAGCCGCTAGAGTTGGGCTCGGTTTTCCAGATACGTTAGCACTTGGCGCAGCTAAAGGGACACCTGATTGGTTAATTATAGATAGGGCTACTTCGTGATCTGGCATTCTAACGGCAACCGTCTCAAGTCCAGCCGTCACTTGCCGAGCAATTCCTTCACCTTTTTCAAACACGATCGTTAAAGGACCAGGCCAAAAAGCCTCCATTAATTTTTTTGCTAGCTTAGGGATCCCTTTTACTAACTGTGCTAGTTGCGCATCGTTCGCAATGTGGACAATTAACGGATTATCACTCGGTCTTCCTTTTGCTAGAAATATTTTAGCAACCGCTTCTTCAGAAAAAGCATTCGCTCCTAACCCATAAACCGTTTCTGTTGGAAAAGCGACCACTTCATTTTTAGTTATTAACAGCGCAGCTTCTTTAATTCGTGGACAACCATTGTGGATAAGTTCACCTTTATCCACAATCCACATCTTTGTCTCAATAACAGCCATGAAAAAATCCTCCTTAAATGAAACACACATACCGTAATTATAGCCTTTAACTACAAGCTTTAGCGCAGCTTTTTTTCTTGAAAATCGATTACATAGTCATTCAAATTTTATATTTCGCCATTGTGGCTAATTGTGTATAACTTTTTATTTTAATACCTTATTGAACAACGATACGTTGTTGCCCCAAAATATATTTGTCTTTGTTCACTCACAGACTGACTTGAACAATCGGTCTTTTGACATGACCACCGAACTTTTTACATTTTTCTCGAACCATTATAAAAATAATTGTAACTTAAGTATAAAAATAGTTATCCACTAACTGTGGATAACCTGTTGATAATTATTTGATTATTTTAAAAATATCTCAATACACAGTTTATCGTTACTTTTTAGTGTTCGTTACTAAATTTACATTAACTGAATATAGTTTGTCCACATTTTTTCGTTTTAAATTTCATCTGTGGATAATGCCATCACTTTTGTTACACCTTCAACGTATTGCGAAAAATGTTCCGACGCTTTTAAATGAGGCGGAATTTCTTTTTCTTCAAGAATTTTAAAACCGATGTACTCAAAGAACGGTAACGACGAGTTTGTTAATAAATATAAGTTCTCGTATCCTTTTTGTTTTCCATAAGCGACGGCTAGTTCAATGAAATTCAGGCCCACTTTAGCGTTCCACTTTTCAGATGAAAGTACTAATGAACGTAATAAACCATCTTTTCCTACTGGCTCAATTCCGACTGTCCCAATAATTTTCTTTTCAGGAGATTCTACTACGAGAAAGTTATCAATATTTTGCTCAATTCCTCGTTTCGATAAACTAGCTCTTGCTAATAATTTCTGGATCGGCAATAAATCTTTTTCATTAGCTACTCTTATAACAATTCCCATCTTTTCTCCTCCTACAACGATTAGGCTTGTACTACCAT
>SKOL01000772.1 GCA_007120055.1 Anaerobacillus sp. | reverse complement strand
TTGCTCAAGTGAGAGGAGAACATCGTCAAAAATCATATCATTGCGTCGGTCGTCATAAGAAATACTTGAATAAACTTTTTGAATATCAGTTTCATTTGTTTTAAAACTAGTATTTCTTACTACTAATGTTTGAGTAAACGAGCGTATTTTTGCCTGTTTTTTAGGATCAGTTTTATAGCGAATTGGTCCGCACTGCATAAATATAATAGGATGTAATCCATCTTTTCGAATGGGAGTTGCTGTTAATCCATATACATTTTTTGCTCGTATCTCTTTTAAAACTTTTTCAAAACTCAATGCTGGTATGCTATGGCATTCATCGACGATAATCTGACCATATTGCGTAATTTCTGACCTCAGACCATCTTTACGACGGAGACTTTGAATCGTCGCCACATCGATAACTCCTGTAGATTTGTTCTTTCCACCACCAATTTGACCAATATCTTTCTTAGAAATATTCAAAAATTGAGAAAGACGCTCCATCCATTGTTCAATTAATCGAGTCCGGTGTACAATAACAAGTGTATTGATTTTATTGGTAGCAATGATCGCTGCAGCTGTCACCGTTTTTCCAAAGCCAGTATCAGCAGCTAACACGCCACAGTCGTGCTTTGCCATTGCTTTTACAGATTCTTCTTGCTGATAAGTCAATTGTCCATGAAAATGAACATCAATTTTTTCACCTACATTTCGGTGGTCTTCAATTTTTAAGGAGAGAGAATGCTCTTTTGCAATATTGTTGATATTTTCAAAACACCCTCTTGGTAATATCACCGTATCATTTTCAAGCTTAGAGCAATCTATAAACCTTGGAATTCGATAAGTTGAGTAACGTTTTGCTTGTGCTTTAAAAAATTCAGGATTCCCGAAAGTAGCAGTTTTGATTAATTTCGATAAAAATTCAGAAGGGAGCTCCCGTTTATTAATGTGAATGCCATTTTTAAAAGTAAGAGATAGTTGTTCCGGCATATTTATTTCTATATTTTCATCCGTAGATTTTAAAATGCTTACGATCTTTGCTTTTGACAGTCTCTTTATAGATGCAAGGTAGCGCCACTGATCAGAGAATGGTTCGAAATTCTCATCTAAAAAAAGACTATTCCCATTTTTTCTTGGCTCTCGTTGAAGAGGGAGGGCGATTAAATTTCCTAGGCCGCCTTTTTGAACAAAATCTTGAGTTGGGAACATACGATCAAAGGAAGTTAATTTTCGCCAGGTGTTATTTAATAAAAAATTCCCTAACTCGCGAGCAAGAGATGCTGGTATCATTTCTAAAAAGAAAATCCATAAATGACAACCATTCCCCGATCGAGATTTTTCTATAGATGTAGGAACATCGAACTTTTGGCAAACCGCAATTAACGACTTTACATCTTCAACCCAGTTTCCTTTATCAAAATCGAAAGCTAAAAAATAACACATATTATTTTCTAATAAAGGATAGATACCTATCGTTTGTTTCCCGCTTAAATGATCATAAATCTCCTGGTCAGTTAGAGGTACATAATTACGATTTTTGCCACGGACTGGCGTGTAACCATCACCATTTTTAGCTGAAGTATAGCGAACAGCAAAAACATCTGATCTTCCTCTGAATAAACTTTTAAAAATCTTAATTCTTTTTTTTATAATCTCAGTTTTAGGTGTTTTAGCTTCTTCTTCACACACTAAGGTAGTATCTATGACCGAATAAGAAATTTGATTTTTATCTAACAGATCCCTTAAGTATTTATTTTCCGCTCGCAATTGCTCACATTCTTTTAATGCTTGTTCCAACCTTTTTTCTATATTCATACCATTCCCTCAATTTGTTCGATTATATGGTACAATTGTAACCGAAATTGATTGAATGTAGTAGTTTGAAACATTATTAAAAGCAAAAAAGATGTATTAGATGGTGAGGTTTATACAACGGATGACGTAGTATAAACTTGTATTTATCGAGGATTTTGGGGTTGATTTTAATTTTAGAGGAAAAGGGGTGGGGAGAGTATTATTTGAAGAAATACTCGCGCCCACGCACTCTAAGACTTAACAGTATAAAGAACATTACCAGAATATCGGCAATGTCATTAATACCATAAGTAGATATAAAATGGTAATATAACTAACTGAGTAAAGAAAGCTAATATAAGCATATTTTTGATCGTCTTTCGTAAATAAGCCACTAATACTTATTCCTAGATAAATTAGATTAAGTAATGTTGCAATAACAACGAAGGCTATACCAAGCTCAATTAAATAAAATGGTAATGGTAACAGACATGCAACATAAACAACTATTTGCCTTTTTGTAATTTTAAATCCATGAACAACAGGAAGCATCGCAACACCGGCTGCTTTATATTCTTCATATTTCCTCATCGCTATAGCAAATGTATGCGGCATTTGCCAAATGAACAAAATTGAAAATAAGATAATAGGGACAATATGAAAGCCGGGAGCTATAACTGTCCAGCCAATTAATGGCGTAACCGCACCTGAAACACTTCCAATGACTGTATTTAACGTATATTTACGTTTTGACCACATCGTGTATAACACGACATAAGTAAACCAACCAATAAATGCGTACAGTACTGCTTCTAAAGTTGTGAAAAATAATAGTGTAAATCCGAGAATAGAAAGAGATATTCCTATTATCAGTACAAGTTTTAGAGGGAAATTTCCCGTTACGGTCGGTCGTTTTTTTGTTCTTGCCATGACCTTGTCAATATCAACGTCGTACCAGTTATTAAGAACAAGAGCACCAGCTATAACGAATGTACTTCCAATAATCGTGAACAAGAACATACCCCAGTATTCATAAAAGGTAGCATTTGAAAAATATAATGCTAACCAGAACCCCGTTAACACTGGTAGAACATTCGCAATCAAAACTGGTGCTTTCAGTAAGGATTTTAAATCAGCTAGTAATGTCGATGCATTTTGTTTTTTTGAAAAAGAAGCCGATGCTTTCGTAACCTTCTGTGGAGAAGGAATTTCATGTTTATACATTTAAAAAACCTCCCCAAAGAAGTATTCTTAAATTAATTTTATTACACTTTACAAGTACATTTCCAAGTTTTTGCCTTACTCGTATTGTG
>SKOL01000452.1 GCA_007120055.1 Anaerobacillus sp. | reverse complement strand
CATTATTTACTAGGATATCCAATGAACCAAATAATTCTACAGCTTTTGCAACTGTATTATCAACACTTTCCTTACTTGTAACATCACACTTTATAAAGTAAGAACCATCTGCTTGATATCCTTCTACTCCATTTAAATCCGCAACAACTACTTTTACACCATTTTTTATTAATTCATTAACAACATTTAAACCGATCCCAGAAGCACCACCAGTTACAATAGCAACTTTGTCTTCTAGACCTAACCAAGAAATACTCATACCGTTTCCTCCTAAACCTTTTTTCTGTGAAAGCATTTTCAATTTATGTTTTTAGTATAAAAGCAATAGAAGAGTAAATTAATACACTCTTTTTCACTATAAAATGCAAAAGAGTGTATTATCAAAATTATTATATTAAATGTGTTGAAGAGGTTGACGGTATTACAAATTTCAAACAAAAAAATCCCTACTGCCAGTTTAAACTGGCAGTAGGGATTTTCCCTTCAAATTTTTTCTTCTTAATTATTAAACCAACGTCTCCTCTTCTTTCCTAAAGAAACTCTTCAACGCTCGATAAACATCGCCTTTTTCTTTCAAAATATAATGGCGGAAGCGTTCGTCTTTGATGTTTTTGTAGGCATTCATTAGTGTGCTGTGGCGGTTGTATTGGTATAGTTAGCCGGGATGTTCCCGCTAAAATTATTAGTATTACCAAGGGTTTAGCGTTTTATACATATCTTTTTCTATAAATTTAATTGAACAAACTCAATAATAAGTTTTAATTAACTGCTGCGTTTTTTGTTGTAGATCTTACTGCAACTTCTTTGCTCAACACTTGTTCTAGATTGTTGGAAATCATCATGTTTGATTCACAGTATATTTGTACTGTGCAGCAAAAGACACTGTTTTTTTGTCGTTCTAATTCAGCAAAAGCTACCCGTTCAATTTGAAAATTAATAAAAGCCCATTGAAGGTTCAGCTTAATTTTTCACTAATTGTTGTTGTATTAATTTTTCTATTTCCTCTGCTCGTAATGGTGGACTGTAAAAATATCCTTGCCCATAGCGACATCCATTTTGATTTAAAAAGTCAGCTTGTATTTGATGCTCTATTCCTTCCGCAATCAATTCAAAGTTTAAATTTGAACCGATGTCAATTATAGTTTTGACTAAAGAAGTAGAATTTGAATTGGTACCAATTTCATTCACAAATGACTTGTCTATCTTTACAAAATCAATAGGGAGTCGATTCAAAACATTTAAAGATGAATATCCTGTCCCAAAGTCATCAATGGATGTTTTAACTCCAATTTTTTTAAATTGATGCAGAATTTCACTAGATTCCTTTACATTTTGCATGACACTCTCAGTTAGCTCTAATTCAAGATACTCAGGTGCTAATTGATGCTCATGGAGTATTTGATTTACTGATTTAACAAAGTTTCTATCTTTAAACTGTAAAGCTGATACATTGACGGCTACTCTTAATGGGAGCGAACCCTGCTCTTGGAACTTTTTATTTTGCTTGCATGCTGTTTCAATCACCCATTTTCCAATAGGAACAATTAAACCTGTTTCCTCAGCAATCGGAATAAACTCAACAGGAGGAACAAGACCGAATTCTGGATGGTTCCATCGTAGTAAGGCTTCTACTCCTTTCCATTCCCCAGTCTTTAATTCAATTTGTGGTTGATAATGAAGAACAAATTGATTGTTATCCAGTGCCTTTCTTAACCCATGCTCTAACTTTGTTTGTCTGTCAATAATCGAATCAGGTTCATGGAAAAAGAATTGATAAGTGTTTTTTCCACGTTTCTTTGCTAAGTACATCGCTATATCTGCTTTTTTGATGAGAGATTTGTCATCATTTCCATCTTTAGGATATAAACTAATCCCTATACTCGGTGAAGAGTAATGTTCTTCATTATTCAACAGAAATGGATTTTTAAATGAATCAAGAATTCTTTCTGCTACATCTCTAACCTTTGATTCATTGATATCCTTCAATAGAATGACGAATTCATCTCCACCTGGACGAGAAACAACATCACCTTCACGAACACATTTTACTAGTCTATCTTTAACTTCTCTTAATAATTCGTCACCAATATCATGACCCATCGTATCATTAATAAACTTAAACCTGTCTAAATCTATAAATAAAACAGCGAACTTCGTGTTGTTTTGTTCACCAAAATCTATAAATTTATTGAGGTATTCGTTCAACATATAACGATTTGGTAAACCCGTAAGACTATCATAATATGCCATACGTTTTAGTTGTTCATTCAGTTCTATTAGTACACGATTTTTATTATTTAGGTCTCTAACCAAAAGTCCGATTGCAACTGTAAGGGCTAAATTAACTAAAGTCATTACACTGAAAAAATATAATCTCCACTCGTGAAAAAAGGGATCTTGAACATAGCTTATTATTTCATGTGTTCCATAAACGGCGGTCAGAGTAATAAAAGTAATAAGTCCTCCTTGTACTGAGAACCGATAAGTGAAAAATACCGTCGGAATAATATATAAAAACCATATTAAAGAGGATACCCCATTATTAGGATTGATGATCAAAGGTAACATAATGATACCGAATATTATCCAATATTTTAAGGGAACCTTTCCTATAATAGATATAATCTTACTCATGAAATCCCTCCATCAAGAAAGAGCTACTCCCAAAGGAAGTAGCTCTTTCTCTCCTTTTGCAACCCAGCCGCCTTAGTAATCCCTACTTTAGACCTGTGGTTTTGCGTCCCCACCTTTCGATGAGTTTGCCTTTTTTATATCCAATTTTATTATTTAAAATAGTATAATATTAATCGTTCAAATTTACTACTTTTTACTACTTTGTAATTGTATCACCAATTCAATAAAGTCACAATAACATTATACAATTTATGTAATTTTTCAGGAGTTATTGAACATTACTGCTTCATTAGTTCAAGTGCATTCCTTTATAAAGTCCTCTAAAAATGAAGCTCTTTGCTACGCAGTATCGGTCTTATACGAAGAAGAGACGATCACATAATAAACGTAATCGGCTCCGTAATTTTTCACTAGTATCGTTGTAATACTGTTTCGTTGTACTGCTGCGCAGTAATGACTTTTTAT
>SKOL01000411.1 GCA_007120055.1 Anaerobacillus sp. | reverse complement strand
GATGCTCCTTAGTTCGTAAAAATACATCTTTAGCATTCATTAATTTATTATAAATACCTAAAGGCATTTGATTAAGGTCCCCAGCTCCTAATCCTAAAACAACTACTTTTCCCATCGTAAAACTCTCTCCTTTTTAGTGTTGAGTTTTGAGTTAAAAGTGTTGAGTTAGATCAAGGTAGCGCTACGAAGCTCTTCTTTCAAGCAACTCATAACTCAACACTCAAAATTCAAAACTCTCCACTCAAAACTCAACACTATTTATTTACCTATTTTCGACTGCATAAACACTGCGAGCTTCCCTACTTTCGGGATATACTCTAATTCTTGTTCAGAAAATAATTTACTAACAATAATAAAAATCAAAAAGACTGTTATACCTATTGCGACACTACTTAGCGCTACAAAGCTGCTTCCTATACGACTATAAAGTAGCTCATCAAAAATAATAAAGTTCGTTTTTTTCCATAAATACGTCACTGTTCCTAAGGCAATTAAACTGATGACAACTTTACTTCCTATTGAAAAAGATACCCTTTGCAGTACTTGCAACCTCGATAAGAAAATTAGGTTAAGTGTTGCACAAACTGCACAGGCAACTACCGTCGCAATTGCTGCACCTAAAGTACCTAAAATTGGTACAAGAACAACGTTTAACACTAGCTTGATTAAAGTACCAACAATGACATGAATGACAGTTACATACACTTTATTTAAACCGTGTAAGATTGCCGACGATGTTAGAAACAAAGCAGTAAAAACAATCGCTAATCCCATTACAGCTAAAACAATAGAATCTTGGTTATCTTTAAATAACATCACATTCGTCGGTTCAATAATTACAGCAAGTCCGATCGATGCCGCTGCACCGACAAGAAAACTAATTTTTAAAGAAAGGCTGCTATATTTTTGAACTAAATCACCGCGACCACCTAGCTTAACTTTTGCAATGAGAGGTACGACGATTAATGAGAAAGAAGTTGTTATTATCGTTCCCATTTGAATTAACGGTTGACCTCGGTCAAAAATACCTTTAGAGACTTTAGCGATTTCTATGTGGATACCACTCTCTAATAAAAACCTTAATACTGTCACCGAATCAATCAATTGGAAAATAATTAATATGAGGCTACTAAAGCAAATCATCGTTCCTTGCACTAATATCGTCTTAACTTTTTCAAAGCATATACGGTTATTGGTTTGATGCTGTGACTGCACAGTCCCTTTTTGTTTAATGTAATAACTATACAAAACGATAAAGCCGATAAAGCCACCAATGACTGAGCCAATCGCTGCCCCTGTTCCGGCGGCATACGGTCCTAAACCGCTAGACATTAAAAAATATGTAAAAAGTAATATGGCGCACACTCTCGTTATTTGTTCTGTTACTTGGGATACTGCTGTAGGCAACATTTCCTCTTTTCCTTGGAAATAACCTCGCATCACAGAAAGTAGCGGAATGACAAAAAAAGTGAATGAAACCGCTCTTAACGGTGTAATTAAAAGCTCGTCCCCCATAACATTAGACAGAAAAGGCGCATTAACATAAAAGACAATAAATACAAAGAAGCTTATTAAAAATAAACTAAAAAAAGCGCTTTTTATAATTTGTTCGTGCTCCGAGCTTTCTCTTTCACTCATCAGCTTAGAAATAATGACAGGAAATCCATATGTAGATAATAAAATAGCAATGCCATACACCGGATATATTTGTTGGTAAACATAAAAACCAACATCACCAGCAATGTTTTGATAAGGTACACGATAAACAGCACTCAATATTTTAATAACAATAGCAGCTACTGATAAATAAACTGCGCCTTGCCATAACTTGTTCGATTTTTTTGCTGCGCTATCCATTATTTATCCCCCTGCACCCCTTAATAAACTTAAGACATTATAACACAAGAAAAGCGCAAGCGCCTTGACAGCCCTGAAAAGCGTTGGAGAGCCAGCGACGGTTTATCACCCCTTGAGATACATCACCGAGTAGATAAACATCGGTGGGTCGAAACGCTCGAAGGGCTAGGCGCTGGAGCTAGACAAGAAAAGCGCAAGCGCCTTGACAGCCCTGAAAAGCGTTGGAGAGCCAGCGCCTTGTTTAAACAACAAAAAAGAAGGGAACCCAATCCCTTCTCGATTACTATTGTTCCATTTGTCTGGCTAAAAATCCTGCAGCCGTTTCGGATAACTTTTGCTCTACATCTCCCATTGTACGGTCGTTTTTTGAAACCATTACAACTGCTCCAATAGGGTCGCCATTAGCTACAATAGGTGCAACGACATATGAAGTAACTTCTTCTGTTGAGTCACCGACAATGTTATACTCACCTTTTGTAGTCTCTAGAGTCGACTGTCGTTCACTCATTGCATTCTCAACAATTTCTCCAATAGCTTTGTTTGAATAGTCCTTTTTAGAACCTCCTGCAACCGCTATATATGTATCGCGATCAGCAATTAAGACGGCATGGTTTAAACTTTCATAAAGAGCTTCAGCATATTCTTTTGCAAAATCACCGAGCTCAGAAATTGGAGAATATTTCTTTAGTATCACTTCTCCATCCCTATCAACAAAAATCTCTAACGGATCGCCTTCACGGATTCGAAGCGTTCGGCGAATCTCCTTTGGGATTACTACACGACCTAAATCATCAATTCGACGTACAATTCCAGTAGCTTTCATTGTGATGATGCCTCTCTTTCTTTGTTGTAGTTACTTGGTGTAAGGAATCAATTTCTTTAGTGTAGAACTAAGAAATTAATACTTAATTCTTGGTCTTATTATCCTTCTTTAGAAAATAACTATTCACCAATTTTCCAATTAAATGCTTTAACGGAAATTGATCTTGAACTAACTTGTTACCATTATTAGTATGGTTAGTTTAGTTTTTCTTTATTAACTAACATTATTCAAAAAAGAGTTACTACAACAAAGCAAGAAAGTAACGGAAACATCAAATATATAAATGTGACAGAACATCACCATCTAATATGGAAAAGGCGGGTGCTTTTCCTCACTTCACCTTGACCTTCTAACGAAGCTACTGACCTCAATCACATCATGAAATTCAACTTAGAATTTACTTCATGCTGCTTTGCGACGAGGAAGCCTACTTCGAAGCTATACTGGTAGACGCAGGAGCACTCTCAGACGTTCGTTCGCAAAAGCACCCGCCTTTTTTCATACAAAACCCTAAGGACGTTACCTACGTCACCTTGTAAAATATTAAGGTCGAGGGGTTTTCCTTTCCAACTTTCCAACTTTCCAACATTCAGCTTTTCAACTAACGACTAACCAACTAAGCATCTTTTTTCACTGTCCATAATTTAGATAAAATTTCCTCAATTACCTCTAAATACTTCATTGGTTCAAATTTTTTCGTTTTAATCGTTATTTTTATTTGGTTACCGGCAGTACCTACGCCAATTTCACGACTCATTTTGCTAATTAACTCAAATAATTTCATCCCATCAATAGTTTGACTTTCTTTTTCAGCCAATAAAATTGAACACTGATGGTTATTTTCTGTAATGGATTGAATCCCTTCTTCGGAAGATAACAACTTAATCGCAGAAATTTTAAATAAATAATTTACTTCTTTAGGGAAATCACCAAACCGATCAATCATTTCACTTTGAAGGTCGATGATATCATCTTCCGACTGTATCGACTTAAAGCGCTTATACATATCAATTTTTTGCTTAGAGTCCACAATATACGACTCAGGGATATAGGCATCGACATTAAGATCGATTTCAACTTCATTTTGTTTCACTTGTTCTGTCTTATTTCCTTTTCGTTCTTCAATTGCATCCTTTAACATTTGCGAATACATATCGAAACCTACAGAGGCGATAAAGCCATGTTGCTGAGCCCCTAATAAGTTTCCTGCACCACGAATTGACAAGTCGCGCATTGCGATTTTAAACCCGCTACCAAGCTCAGTAAATTCTTTAATCGCTTGAAGTCGTTTTTCTGCCACTTCAGTTAATACTTTATCTTTTTGATACGTAAAGTACGAATAAGCAACTCGATTAGAGCGACCGACACGACCACGTAATTGATACAATTGAGACAAGCCCATTTTGTCGGCATTATAAACAATTAACGTGTTAACATTAGGAATATCAACACCCGTCTCAATAATCGTCGTCGTTACTAAAACATCGCTATTCCCCTCTAAGAAATCAATGATGACCGTCTCTAACTCTGTTTCATTCATTTTTCCATGAGCGAAAGAAATTTTAGCATCTGGAACGAGCATCGAAATTCTATCAGCCATTTGCGCTATTTCTTCTACTCTGTTATACAAAAAGTAAACTTGCCCACCTCTACTAAGCTCTCTTTCAATCGCTTCACGAACGAGTGCTTCATTAAACTCAACGACATACGTCTGTACCGGGAAACGATTTTCAGGTGGTGTTTCAATCACTGATAAATCTCTAACTCCTAACATTGACATATGTAATGTTCGAGGTATAGGTGTTGCTGTCAGTGTTAACACATCAACATTCGCTTTTAACTGTTTAATTTTCTCTTTATGAGTAACCCCGAAGCGCTGTTCTTCATCAATAATTAATAAACCAAGGTCTTTATATTGAACATCCTTAGATAAAAGACGGTGGGTCCCAATGGCGATATCAACAACCCCCGATTTTAACCCTTTTAATGTTTCGTTCTGTTCTTTTCTTGTTCTAAAGCGACTCAATAAGCCAATATTAATAGGGTGTTCTGCAAAACGCTCGCGAATCGTTTCATAATGTTGCTGAGCCAATATTGTTGTTGGAACGAGAAATGCAACTTGTTTACCATCCATAATTGCTTTAAACGCTGCTCGAATTGCAACTTCAGTTTTTCCATACCCTACATCACCACATAGCAAGCGATCCATTGGCCGTTCTCTTTCCATGTCTTCCTTAATTTCCTCGATACAGCGAATTTGATCTTCCGTTTCTTCATATGGAAAGGAAGTTTCAAACTCTCTTTGTTCAGGTCCATCCTCTGAAAAAGCATAACCAACGCTAGCCTCACGTTCCGCATATAGTTTTATTAAGTCATCGGCAATATCCTCAACCGAAGATTGCACCTTCTTCTTAACCTTTTTCCAGTCACTTCCACCTAGCGCGTATATTTTCGGTTCTTTATCTTCAGAACCTACATATTTCTGAACTTGATCAATTTGCTCAACTGGAACATATAATTTGTCATTACCTGCATACGTAATGTGCATATAATCTTTATGAATACCATTAATTTCAAGAGTTTTGATCCCTAAATATTTACCGATTCCATGGTTAATGTGAACAACTAAATCACCGACTTTTAACTCTGAGTAATTTTTTATTCTTTCGGCATTCGATAACTTTTGCTTCCTTTTTGGTCGTTTCGCTTTTTTCGTAAAAACCTCTTCTTCAGTAATAACAATCAATTTTTGTAAAGGTAATTCAAAACCTCCACTTAGTTGTCCAATTAAAATTTGACAAGAGCCTGTTATAAGGTCTGTATCACCGTCTACTACGATTGCTTCAATCTTATAATCTTCCAAAATATGATCGATCCGTTTTGCCCGTTCTTTATCTTGAGCAACGATCGCTACCTTATATTGGGCTTTCGTCCAACGCTCTACCTCATTTTTTAAAAGATTAAGTTGCCCGTGAAAGTTTTGCATCGTTTTGCTATTAAAGTTAATGATGTTTTTCGGACTTGTATTAGGTACATGCCTTAAGAAAAGGGAAAAATAAAGGAATGGAACTTTTGTTTCTTCAATTATTTCTTCAAGATGTTTAGACATTTTCAAATCTGAAATCACTGCACCTTGTCCTACTAGAGTTGTTTGCCACTCTGCCTCTTCTTTATCTAGACTAACTCCCATTTCTTGGACGCGACTAATTTCATCAATGAAGACAACACCATTATTCGGTAAGTAATCAATTAACGTCGTCGCCTCGTCATAATACAAGGACATATATTTATACATACCTTCAAATGAGTTTTTACCACTCAAAAGCTCAATCTCGTAAGAAATTTGTTCAAGCATACTTTCTTTTACTTTTGCGTCATTGATTTTTGCTAAACTACTAGAAAGACCTTGCTTTAAATTTTCAGCTCCACGCCTAAAGTGCTCCTCATACATAATCACTTCTTGAGCAGGTCCAATATTAATCTCATTTAGTTGTTTTTGAGACCTTTGAGTGTCCACGTCAAAAAAACGAATTGAATCTACTTCAGTATCGAACAACTCAATTCGTAACGGCATTTCTTCAGTTAAAGGGTATATATCGATGATCCCGCCCCTTAAACTAAATTGTCCTGGGCTTGAGACCATTTCTGACCTTTGAAAACCTGCTTGTACGAGCTTATCGAGTTTTTCCTCTACATTTATTTCATCACCAACTTTAAAATGAAGTTGGCACTGACGCCAAATTTCTTTAGGTGGTAATAATCTTCTTAAGCCTGCAATTGGAGTAATGACAATTCCCGTTTGCTTTTCACTCCAATAGTTTAATACTTCTATTCGCTGCCCTCTCATCTCTGGACTTGCTACGGCAATTTCAGAAGAAATTAATTCGTTTACAGGGTATAAATAAACGGATTGTTCGCCAATAAGACCGATAAGGTCATCATATAACTTTTGTGCTTGAAATAAATTATTTGTCACAATTAGTTGTGGGCGCTTCGTTTGTTCAAAAACTGATGCTAATAATAAGGTTCTAGCTGAACCTGTCAAGCCAGCAATCATTTGTTCACTTAATTCTGCTTCAATCCCATCTAATACCGCTCTTACATCATCATCTTGTAAAAAAAACTTTTTTAATCCTAACAATTGGCTTTCCCCCTTTATCAAAAAAATTCCTCCCCCAACCATTTTCATTAACGGAAAAATGCCTTGGTATAAACCAAAGCTAACCGTACATCACTTTTATAAAAATTTAAGTATTCTTTTATGTGTCACTAAACTAATTTTTATTGAAAAGAATAAATTTAAAACAATGTATTCTCTGTAATTAAAACTTACTGAATAAATGTTTGGTTTTCATGAAACTGCGGATTTCGATCTAGTGCTTCGTGACAGTCCTCACAGATCGTTTTAACATGCATATGTCCATCATCATCGTATTCAATCATTTCTGTTCTCTCATTACTGTCAAGTTGGTGGAAACCTAATTGTTCACTATTTAAATTATGTGCTTCTATTTTTCCTACGTCAAATCCACAATGGCGACACCGGTAATGGATTGCCATACTAATTCCTCCCTAATAATATCCAAATTATGCTTAACTTTGATGAAATATCTCAACCGCTTCTCCCTTTAGAAGAAGTAATTGAAAAATCTTATTATAGTATGAACTATTAGGGGAATTTGTATGCAGCAATTAATTAAAACTATTCATTACAGTAATAAAATCCTCACTTAGCCATGCTTCGCTAGCCTTAGTTGCCTGCTTCACCGCTTCGCTAACCTCAAGCTTTTCACTAGGAGCAAATGTACTAAGAACATAATTGGCTACAGAAGTACCAGGTTCCGGCCTTCCTACACCTATTCTTATTCTTTTGAATTTTTCATTTTCTAAATGAGCTAATAATGATTTTATACCATTATGACCGCCGTGGCCACCTTTCTGACGCAAACGGATCTTTCCTGGTGGCAAATCTAAATCATCATAAATGACGACAACATCTTCCAGAGGTATTTTATAAAAATCCATTAAAGGCCTAACTGCTTCACCGGATAAATTCATATAAGTAAGCGGCTTTAACAAGAAAACCTTTTCACCATTGATCACCTCAAAGCCAAATTGACCCTTCCATTTCTCATGGTTCAGTGAAATGTTTAAGTTTTCGGCCAACTCATCAATCGCCCAAAAACCAACGTTATGTCTTGTTGCTTCGTATTTTTTCCCAGGGTTACCTAACCCGACAATTAACTTCACCTATATTTCCTCACTTTCTAAGGTTACGCTTCTATCCTAAAAATATATATTCAATAAAAGTTTATAAAATCCTTTATAATCTTCATTTTCGTTACATAATGAGTATGATAGACATCCCTTCATCAGCTAGTATGTTAAAGTGGGATGAATGCTATCCCAACAAATCCACTAGCGTTCTACCGACCATATAGTACGGAAAAAGGGGCTGTCCCATAAGTGTCTGACACTTTCTTTTGGGACAGCCCCTTCAATGTATTATTCCTCTTGAGCAGTATTCTCAGCTTCAGCTTCTACTTCTTCTTTATCAGCTTCTTCTTGCTGCTCATCTGGTTCATTATTTAGAACTGGTGGTAAAATCGACATGATCCCTTCTTCAGGTTCATTATTAATTTCATACTTGTCCGATTTTGGTAAATCTCTAACTTGAAGAGAATCTCCAATCATTAAATGACTTATATCCACTTCAATGGCTTCAGGAATATCATTTGGTAAAGATCTGACTGATATTTCATGGAGTGTTTGTTGTATTATTCCACCATCTTTAAGTCCTGCTGCCTCACCGACTAGTTGAAGCGGAACATTAGCATCCATTTCACTTTTCATGTCAACTTTAAAGAAATCAACATGAATTATGTCGCCCTTCAACGAATCCATTTGAACATCATTAGCAATCACTTGATGGGTTCCTTCATCGGTAGCTAAAAAAATGATCCCGTTTTTCCCTGTAGTTTTTACTGTTTTTATAAAATCTACTTCATCTACAAAAACCGGTTTACTAGGGAGATCCTTACCGTAAACAATCGCAGGGACATTTCCTTCTTTACGAAGACTCCTTAACGATGAACCTCTTAAATCATCTCGACTGCTAGCTTTTAACATAGTGCCCATTGTTTTCACCTCATTATTTTTCGTTCTTTATATGGTGTACCCCATTATAGAGGTTTTTAAAACAATGAACGTTAAAAATTAACTCTAGAGATTACCGTCTTAATCGAAAAGCTGACTGACAGATCTTTCTTCATGGACATGAATAATCGCTTTGGCGATTAATGGGGCCACAGATAATGGTTTAATTTTTGGGATAAGTTTATCTTCACTTAATGGTATTGTATTAGTTACGACTAATTCTTTGATCATCGAATTTTCAATTCTTTCGATCGCTGGACCAGAAAGAACTGGGTGAGTACAACACGCATACACTTCTTTAGCACCATTTTCAACTAAAGCATTAGCTGCAAGTGTGATTGTTCCCGCAGTATCGATTATATCATCTATGATGATTGCTGTTTTCCCTTCGATGTTACCGACAATATTCATTACTTCTGCAACATTAGGTTTCGGGCGACGTTTATCGATAATCGCAATCGGCGCCTTAAGACGATCAGCCATCTTTCTTGCTCTAACCACTCCACCATGATCTGGTGAAACGATAACGATGTCATCCATTTGCTTTTCCTGGAAGTAATCAGATAAAAGCGGTACACCTACTAATTGGTCAACCGGAATATCAAAAAATCCTTGAATTTGTGTCGCATGTAAATCTAAACCTATAACCCGTGTAGCACCTGCTGTTTCAAGTAAGTTAGCGACTAACTTAGCTGTAATTGGTTCACGTGCTCTTGCTTTACGGTCTTGACGTGCATATCCATAATATGGGAGAACCACGTTAATTGTTTTTGCAGAAGCGCGTTTTAGGGCATCAATCATAATCAATAATTCCATAATGTGTTCATTTGCTGGAGCACAAGTAGATTGAATAACAAACGTGTCACAACCACGAATACTTTCTTCAATGTTAATTTGTACTTCCCCATCACTAAATCTTGTTACCGAACTCTTCGATAATTCAATGCCAATCTTTTCCGCAATTTCTCCTGCAAGATCCCTATTTGAATTTAACGTTAACACCTTTAAGCTTGGATCACCATATTTCACCATTATCAAACTTACCCCCATAAATAAATGAATTTATTACTTGTATATTAGCGAATTTCATATATGTCGTGCTTATCTACACTTTCGTTGGTAGTCGATCAACTCAACTAAGGTGTATATTAATAGCGTTATGACAGTAGAAATTTAACCTTTTAATTTATTAACGTAGTTTTCTTTGACAGTTTGCCTTTCGCGAGCGATAGCTAAAGCATCGCTAGGAACATCTTTTGTAATTGTTGAACCTGCTGCTACATAAGCATTTTTCCCAATAGTTACAGGTGCAATTAAATTTGAATTACATCCAATAAAAGCTCCATCCTCAACCTTTGTTAAGTGTTTCTTCACACCGTCATAGTTAACAGTAATTGAACCACACCCTAAATTGACATCATCGCCAACTTCTGCATCCCCTATATAACTTAAATGAGAAGCTTTACTCCCTTTTCCGAAGCTAGACTTTTTCACTTCGACAAAATTTCCGACCTTTACTTCATCACTAAGTTGAGAAAGTGGTCGAATATGAGCAAAAGGACCAATTTTGACGAGATGGCCAACCTCACTCTTCTTCACGACAGATTGAGTTATGGTCGTTTCATTCCCCACATAACTATCGACAATTTCTGTATGGGGACCAATTTGACACTGTGCTCCAATCGTAGTCTTACCTTTTAAAATGGAGCCAGGTTCGATAACCGTATCTGTACCAATGGTAACATCAGGTCCAATATACGTATTTTCCGGATCAATAATTGTTACACCTTTACGCATATGGTCTTCATTCATTCTTTTTTTCATGACCTTCTCTGCACTAGCTAATGCGACACGATCATTCACACCTAGAGTTTCATCAAAACTAGTTGTTTGGAATGCTGCAATAAGGTCATTATTTTTTTGAAGAATTTCAATAACATCAGGTAAATAATACTCGCCTTGAACATTGCTGTTTCCTACATGTTTTAAAGCTGAAAACAGTAAAGTATTGTCAAAACAATACGTACCTGTATTAATTTCCGTAATCTCACGTTCTTCCTGCGTAGCATCCTTATGTTCTACGATTCGCTCAACAGCTCCACTATCATCTCGAACAATTCTACCGTACCCAGTCGGATCGGTGGCTTTAGCTGTTAAAACCGTTGCTTTTGCTCCTTGCTCTTCATGGTAACCTAACAAAGCTTCCATTGTCTCAGATGTAATAAGAGGGGTGTCACCACAGAGAACGATTGTCACTCCGTTTTTATCCTTCAAAAGCTCTTCTGCTTGCATAACTGCGTGGCCAGTACCTAGTTGTTCTTCCTGTAGAACATATGTAATTTTATCACCTAGTTGATCTTGAACCTTCTCGGCCCCATGTCCTACTACAACAACAGTTTCTTCTACCCCAACTTTCGAGACTTGATCAACTACATGCTGTACCATAGGCTTTCCACAAACTGGATGAAGCACTTTGTAAAGATTTGATTTCATCCTAGTCCCTTGACCAGCCGCTAATATTACCGCATAACGATTGTCCATAGCTACCTCCAACGGTTCTTTTTTTCCATTATGAATATATCCTAAAACCGTTGCCTTTTCAAGCACATTTAAGAATTCAAACAAATTAGTATTAACATCCTTATGGTCTGATACATGATTATCTTTTGTGAACACGAAAATATTATTCTTAAGGAAAGGG
>SKOL01000095.1 GCA_007120055.1 Anaerobacillus sp. | reverse complement strand
TGGAACAATGGCAGTGGCGCTTTTGTTTCTAAGCAGTAAAAGTGGATTAGGAAGAATTATAATTTGTACTGAAAGGGGAACTAAGTAATGAAAATAAAAAATTTAGTGCTATTATTAACTATTTTACTTATTACAGGTTGTGCAAATCAAACGGACATAAAGGCAAGAGGTGAAGGTGATTACTGGCAAATTGAAATGAAATATGTGTTGGCAAATGACTCTCAAGAAGATAGTGGTACTATTAGGTATAACGGTAACGAACCACTTAAACATTTAAGATATGAATTTAATTATCCAAGTGAATTAGGAATTGGACATTCAGGAGAATGGTCGGGGATAGAATCAGAAAGGAAATTGTTTAATACAGGTAGAAGTAGCGAAATAAACCCTTCATATCCTCTTGATAACGATAAGTTTATTGATGCAATAAATAATACAACTGTGTTAATTATTTGGGAAACGGAAACTGGAGAAGAGTACGAAGAAATCATTTCTTTGTCAAGTAATTAACTCTGTCTGTGCTAACGGGTAGCATTAATTAAAGAATGATAACTGAAATTTTAATTTAAGTTCTTTTAAGCAAATCAAAAATCTATTCGGGGGGACTAAAAATGAGTAGAAAAAATGCGGAGAATACAGACTTATTTGATAGAGGACTCTTTGGAAAGCCTGGCTGTATGATTATTCTTATTGTTGCTGTTATCGCTTTTTTTACGATTAAGAACCTATTTTAATTTTTTATTAACGAGAGCATTATTACAATAGCAGCAGTGACGCTTTTGTTTCAGTATTAAGGGTTTCAGTAAAATATGGGAGGAGAGAAATAAATGAAGTATTCATTATATGGTACAGTCGGTCTGGTCTTATTATTTTTAGTTTTAAACTTTTTAAATTACGATGCCTTTGCTTTTGTAGTTGGCTTTATTGAATGGGCAACTCGTTATCTACTACCTTGGATAGCATTATATTGGTTTGTGCAATTTGTAAAAAGTAAAAAAGGGTAGCAATTCAGTATTCAAGTAACGCTCGTTACTGCAATAGCAACAGTGACGCTTTTGTTTTAGTATTTAGAGAAGAGGAGAAGAGTATAAGAGGGTTATTAGTTATGTCGATGAGTTCTTTCTTTTATTTTTCGTATTTATATTAATAAGGTGAGGTGAGCAATTTGAATAAGTTAATATTATTGGCTTTTATATTAATTTTAATGCTACAAATAATTGGTTGCCAGTCTAGTAATAATCCTTATCCAGAATTCCTAGCGAAAGAGGAAGGAAGATATTTTGTTTTGGTTATTGATACACCAAATCATCCTGATGCAAATAAAGATGAGTTATTAAATGATGCTGTTCGCAAAATTAAGGATGAACTAGATAATTTATCTGTTAAAGGTGAAACTTCCTTAAGGTATATTGCTAATTTCGATGATGCAAAGAAGCGATATCCCAAGTTAAATATTGAGGAAGCACCAGCCGTTATGATTTTCGATAATAATGAAATGAAATTAAAAACATACGATTTAAATGAAGCAGTCGAATTTATGCAATCAATAACCAGATAAATTGAAAACGAATTTTCACTAACGGAGTGCTGTATTAAAAAAATCAAGGAGGAACTAATGAAGTTGCCAAAATGTAATGTGTGTAACCATCAATTCGGATGGAAAAAACATACAAATCACTCTATAATAGTAGGACAATACATTGTGAAGAATGTGGAACAGAGCTTAAAGCATCTAATTATGGATGGCTAACTTTGTTAGTAATAATACCAATGATGGTAACGGGCATTATTACTAATAGTGACGATGCTGATTTTTATTTTGCTATTAGCTTAGGAGCGAGTGTTTTTGTGGGTCTTTTAATTACATTAATTTTACCCTATTTAGTAAAATACAGGTCGGACAATTAACATTTAAACGAAAGCGTTTCTGGAATAACAACAGGAACGTTTTTTTCTTTTTCTCCCAAATAAAAGGAAATTAATGTTAGAATTTAAAATAAAGTAAAGAGGTTTATTCAACTATTGAAGCAGTTTCCTTACATAACGAGATTTAGTATTGAGGAGGATTCATGATTGATGAAAATTATTTCAAAGAATAGTTTAATCATTTATTTAATAATAATTTTACTTCTTGCAAGCGTCTATCTAAACATCTCAACTATTCAACAAAATAAGAAATATGAAAACTATTTAACACAAGAAATTGGTAATACTCTTAGACCGATGGGGTCTTCAATTGAAACTGGCAATGAAATGCTTGAAAATGCATTAAACGATGGGAGTATCAGTGGACGGCAACTAATTGACCTTTTCTTTATATTTGAAGGATTCACATTGAAGCATCAGGATTTAGGATATCTAGCCTATATAACACAAGATAGAAGTATTTCTATTCCCGAAAATACATGGGATTTTTCCAGATATTTAAACCAAATGATAAATGAAAACAGTTTGTGGTTGCATCAAGTAGCCGAGACGGAGGAAGTAATCTCACTAAATGCTGAACACTTAATAACGTTTCGACAAGTGCAGTCAGTAACAGAAAGGTATAAAGAGATATTTGTGGATTATGAAGATTGGGATTATTCAGTAACAAACGAACATTGGATAATAATTCTTGATAAAATACTAGACGCAGATAGGCGTTTTGCTAATTAAACAAACGAAGAGCAATAGCACAAGAGGCTGTCACTGCTCTTGTTCCACAAAAGAGCAGGTTAATTTAAAATAGTAAAGATTGGGGGATAGAAATATGATAGAGAAAATAAAAACAAATAAATTCAAGCTAATAGCAGGAATTCTTGTTGTGTTGATAGCTCTTTTCACATTGAAATTGTTTAACGATTATCGTGAACGAAACTTAGCTGATTTAATAAATGTTAACTCATCTGATTTTGTTAATATGAGGATTGTTACACCTGAAGGAAATATGTGGACAGAGGAAATTCAACATGTAGACGAATTATTACAGGTCTTTAATCAATACCAAGTGAAAAGAATCAGCCAAAATGAGTTTCAAAATCAGCATAATGACAAAAAAATATATACAACTTTCGAGGTGCGTATCCAAAAAAATTCAGGAGCAATAATATTACATGTTTTTGAAACTGATTTTATTTGGTTAAATCTAAATTTTTACAAGGTCTTAAATGGACCAATCGAAGAGGAGAGGTTAAGAACTTATTTTGAAAATCACGAAAGCTAAACTTCGAGATTGTGAATAAGTGCACTTAAACAAACGGAAGCGATAGCTGAATAAGCTGTCGCTGCTCTTGTTCCAGTAATGGGGGAGTTTACTTTAAAAAAACTATGTTAAAGTATATAGATATATGGATTTTTAATGGAGGTAATCAGTATGAGAGGTTACATTTTTTTATTATTTTTATTCGTGTTTGTATTAACCGCTTGTAGTTCAGAGCGGTCTTTACAAGAATGGGAAAAGGAAGTCAAAGAGAGACCTATAAATATTGCTTATGTGGGTGAAAAGCCAAATATTGAAGTAGATGGAGTTACATTCGTGTCTTATACATCAGTAGATGGAGGTTATGAAGCTCTTTGGATTGATGAATCTGAAATTGAAAATTTCACTTCTGAAGAAGTAATTTCAGACATTAAATCAATACTCAAGGATGAAAAGCTTGTTGTATTTTTAGGAGAGTCAATTCCTTATACAATAGCTTCAGAATTAGGAATCAGAGGATATGAGGAAGCAAAAGGCGGGAATATTGTTCAAACGGGGTATCATTTATGGTATGAAAATGGTGAAAAGCGATTAGGAATTTCTGGAGTTACGGAAGATGCCCCTGTTGAAAGGAAATTGTTGCAATTATTAGAAGTAACCACGAATCAGACTAGAAACCTACTAATGAGATAAAGGAATAAAATCTTTTACGTTTTATAAAGCTAACGAGTGCGATAGGACAATAAGTTGTTGCTGCTCTTGTAGAAGAAACGTTTTTTTATTTAACTAACAAGCAATAATGTGCAAGAACCAAATTTATAAAAAAGAAAATGATAACTTATTTGCATTAGGCAATTGAAGGAGTGTTCTGTTTGAAAAAAATTCTATTTTTAGTATTTTTAATCGGTAGTTTAATTGCTTGTTCTTCTGATTTAGAAAGTGAAAGTACAAGTTATGAAATAGGTATCGTTGGAAGTTCCACATTAGACCTTGACGGGCATAATGTTATAAAGGTTTCTCTCAATGAATTAAGGAACAATGAATATACATTTGATGCACTTTTTATAGCTGAAGAGGAACTTTCTTATGTCTTATCTCCTGAAAATCAAAGTTTGTACAAAGACTTAAAATTCCCAGTTTTTTTTATAGGTCTACAACAACCTTTACATGATTATATAACTCACGAAGGTAATTATGAAGAAGAGTATTTAGGAGATAGTGAAACAAACGGCTTATTAGCTCAATATCTTTATACACTAAGCGGAGAAATAGTGTTTGGAAAAATTCGCGGTAGTCAAGGTTTGCTTGAACGTTCCTTAATCTCGACATTAGATAGACAAAATTAGTTAAAGAAAAATTGAGAAGAATGACTCTTTAACTAACGGATTGCATTAGTTTAGGAGCTGTTGCAATGGCAGTTCCTATTGTTGTTCAATTAACAAGCAGCTTAATAGAAGAAACTTAATTAAAACATAAAGGAGTGGATAATATTAGCAAAAGATATATAGTTCTTATAATTATGTTAGTAATATTCATATTATTTAATGGTTTTCGTTGGTTTGTTGTAAATCAAGAGAAAAACGAGCTTATAGACGACACCATTTCATACTTATCAGACAAAGGTTATAACATACAGGAGGATATAGAAGAAATTACTGTTGTAAATTTAGGGCAAGATGAAGTAATATTTTCAACAGTCGTCAGGTTTAAGGATGAACCAAATGCGAGTTATTTTTATATTTATAAGCAAGGTACTAATCAGATAATACAGATTGATGCTATATATAAAGGAACTAATCAATCACTTAAACATCAGGAGAATTAAAAAACTTAGCTTGATGTAACGACTGGCAAAAGCGGTACAAAGAATTGTCGAGCAGTTCCTATTGTTTATTGTGTTAACGAAGCAGTTTGCTAAATAATGTATTTATTTGAAGGTAGCAATGGAACTTATTATAGCAATATTAGTTTTGTTATCTTCTGCGAGGGCTTTGTATTACATGAGTAAATCAGGTAATAGCAAATAACGATTTGTTGAATTAACGATAAGCGTTAGTAAAAACGGGCTGTATCATTTACCGCCCGTTTTTTGTGCAACACATTGAAAAAGGTGTCAAACTTAAAATCCTAAATAGTTGAACATATTAGAGCTTATGTTGACTAAGGAATTACAAAAAAACAGAGTTGTCTTTGCTGCGCAGTACAACGATACTATGTAATAGAACAAGATATTCAACAATCGGCGCTAAACTGAAATAAATAGTAATGAAGCAGACCGTAAAATATGTAAAGTTTTATGCAAAACTCTTATTTTGTGGTTTGATTTTATAAACAAAAAAAACATACTGCCATTTCATACGTAAATTAAATGCCAAATACACAGTCTTTGGAACTATGTATGGACAGTGGTGCAAGTTAATTAAAAAACAGATGTCTACCAAACAAGGTGGTTACATCAAGACTACTGATGAAGCCGATTATTGGTTTAACCAATGATAAAGATTTCTTAATTTATCAATATAAAAAGGATTCTGATGAAAATCTACAATCTACCAGAATTGACACGTAAAAGAATTAAGTGGGATATTAAAGAAACTTTTACCGATATTCTAAGCTCAAGAAAAAGTTGCCATTAAGTAAACTATCTATTATCCAAAATGTTACCTTAAATAGATTCTATAGTTATCTTCAAAAAAATAATTATCTCTTGTTCTTGATTTTATCCTTAAAAGGTTTTAAACTTAGGATAATCAAATATTTTGGTAAAAAATTAATCAAACATAAGAAGAAGCACTTCTTGACGTTTGAGTTGTTACAGGTTTATTTCCTGTTCCAATTCTGGCGGCAAGAAGTGCTTTTTGCTTTATAAGGGAGAGGTGTCATGCGAAAAGTACTGGAACACAAGAATCAACTTCACATTATGGACAAAGAGAAAATAATTAACGAGGACATTGCTACAAATCATCCATGGGTACTTGAGGTTCTTTCAATTTGTGAAGAATGTGAGATTCCGAGCATCACAATTCAAAGATTTGCTAAATATTATTTGGAGAAAGAGCAGGTGAATTAAGATGATACCATTATTCAGACTCTTAAGAGAGATCGACGTGCAAATTGATTCGGGGATAAAAGCGGTGTCCCGTAATCAGGAAGATCATAAGAATAGAGAGGTTTGCGAATACCAGATGGAACTTGATTTTGAGGAACTGCAGTCGTCCTAACTAAACTAATTGGTATAAAAATAAACTCTTCTGTACATTATGTTACTACCAATTATGTACAGAGGAGGAAATTTTATGAGTAAAGTGAGGGTCGTAAGGGCTTCATATAATGAGCATTTGGAAAAAGAGTCCTATTTATTTTTACAGAGATTAATTGAAAAGGCTTTATTAGATGAACTTAACCTTAATCCAATTCAAAAAGGAGTGTTATTGGAGAGTACTGATAAGAAGGAGGAATTTAAACATTTTGGGAATTGATATGTCATTATTAAAGCGCATGAATCAGTTATATGAGGACTATATTTATGCCTATGCAAGAGTTAGTACAGCCTCGCAAGATATAGAGCAGCAAACTATCAAAATCGAACAATATCTGAAGCGAAACAAGATACCCATAGAGAGAGTTAAGTTTTTAAAGGATAAAGATATTTCTGCGAATAAACTCTCATTAGAAAAAAGACCAGGTTTAGAGGAACTGCGAATACTCATAAAGCAAGGAAAGGTAAAAACGTTAATTGTGTATCATCGGGATCGACTCGCGAGGAATTTTTATGAATACGCCCTTCTTGTAAAAGAATTATATAAATACAATGTTGAAGTCATCTTTGTAGCAGCTAATCATCCTGCTTTTTCAAAGGACTTTTTTACTGAAGCGGTTCATGGAATGTTAGCACAAAATAATGGTTTGACAATCAGTAGTCGAACTCAGGATGCTATGGAACAGTTCCCCGCAACACCTTGGTTAGGATATAGCAGAAAAGGTAAAAAGTCAGAAACTCGTTATTTTCCTGATCCAAAAAAGGCTCCTCAAATCAAGGAATTCTTTCATGAAGTGACTAAAGTTAAAACTGCTGAAGAATTAATCGAATTACTTACTGAAAATAAAACGGTGTTCCACAATAAAAGATTTGATGAAATTCTGAATTATTTATGTAACCCCTTTTATTGCGGACATATAAGAAAAGGGGGTCACTATTATAAACTTGACCACGTAGAACCTATTATTGATTTGAATACATTTTTAAAGGTCGCATCGATTTTAGAAACGGTAAAGAAAAGAGTTCTAGATGCCATTAATGCTTCCCTTGAACGTTCGAACATCACCCCCATTTGCGCAAGATGCAAAACGCAAATGAAATTTAGAGCTGGAAAAGTAGGAAATAGTGGTTACTATGTTTGTTCAAACAAACATTATCAAATTAAGATTCATGTTGATGAACTAAATGGAGATTTAGAGGAACATTTTAAAGAAATTATGCCTCGTCTTGACCTAGACCTATTAAAAAAAGAAATCAGAGCTATTCTAAATAGAAAAGAAGAAACATTAAAAAACAAATTCCAGAGCATAGAAAAAGTGATAAATAAACTTAATAATGATGTAGCTCTTTTATCACCTACTGAGTCTAATCAAATTAAATATTTATTTAATCGCATAGATGCCTTAATGGTTGAACTGGAACAAGTACATTCCTCCTTGTCTAGAATAGATGATGCTTTTAGTGAGTTAAAACAGCTTTCAGTGCTGATAAAAAACTATTTAGTTGAGGAACTAGAGCGATATGAACTCTATTATATGTACCAGTCTTTCATTGAAAAAGTAGAGGTGGATCGAGATAAGGTTATATATTTTAACCCATTTGCTAGATTTTTTAAGGAGGAGTTAGAATAGAATGAATAACTATTATAAAGTTGATGATATCTATCTCATTTCAGGTTGCCCTGAACTGAGAGGGACAAAAATTGATCAAGTACCCTTTAATATCTTCAAAGACCGAATCAGAATTACTGTCGCCTATATTCGCTGGTCAACTGCCGGACAAACTGATAAACATTCTTTTAGTATTCAACAGAATGCTATCATAGCAAAAGCTCGCTCACTAGGCTATAAAGTAATCGTTTTCTTTGTGGAAAAGCAAACATCTGCCTTTCATGTAGAAGCTGCCAAAAGAAAAGAAATGTTGGCCTTAAAAAAGTTTGTTATGAGTAATTCTAACATAGATAGTATTATTTTCTGGAAAGAAAGTCGGGTTTCTAGGCTAATTTATGATTTTACTCTCGATATCTTAGCTCCAATAAAAAGTGAACATCCGAATATTAAAGTTTATTCAACTGACATGGATGGAGAATGGGATGAAAAGAATCCACTCGTTCAATTACAACTAACCATGAGTAACCAAGATTCAGAAAAGAAATCTAATGAATCTAGAGAATATCAAGAAACCAAACTTAAAAATCATGAAAGACCAGAAGGAAGGCCACCATACGGATATGATTTTAAAGATGGTAGAATGGTAAGGAATAAGTACAGTTCTGTTGTAAGATTTATTTTTTATCTCTATAGTTTTGGTTATAGGGAAGAGAAAATCTGTGACATTCTTAACAAAACAGATATTCCTACTCCAGATGAATATCTTGACCAAAAGAACAATAAGGCTGATGTTAATCCATATACATGGAATGAAAAGTCAATTGCTTATATCTTACAAAATGCCTGGTATGTTGGTGATTTTTTATTCTTTTCACGCATGAGTAGAGATAATAGTAAGAAAAAACCCCGTGAAGAAATAGAATTATTTCAAGTTGAATATGAAGCAATTATTCCACTGTACTTATGGGAGATCGTCACCTATTTGAGAAAATTAAAAGGTAATAAACGTAAAAAAAGGAAGCTATCTACGGATTACATTTTGGAGGGTCTATTAAAATGCAAGACCTGTGACCGTCCGTTGAAAACTAAAAATTCTACTCCGTCCAATTCAAAAAAGGATTATAGGTATTATGTTTGTCCGAACTGTGAGAAAAAGGTAGACATTAATGTAATTCGTGTAGAAGTCCTTACTGACTTTAAAAAGAAATGGTCTCGCTCAATTCAGCAACATTCGAAGGAATCTTTAAACTTCTCAAGAAGTTGGATTGAAAAGCTGAAAATTAAAAAAGAAGAGATTAAGCAGCAAATCCAACTTATTAAATATAACGAGAATATGTTGCATCAAATCGAGAGTGAATTTGAGAAAAAATTGAAACAAACATATATTTTACAAATTCAGAACAAAAATAACCATCTCTCGGAGATACAATTTTTAATTGATCGAATAGAAAAGACTTTGACTCAAAATACAGATGAGCTGCTGGAACGTTTTGTACAGAATTTCGAAACGTATTCAAACGAAGAATTGACTTCCACTTTAATACTTTCTATTAAAGAAATCATAGTTGACTTTGAGCAGGATATCCCCGAGCTATATATAGATTACCGGTTAACCCCTTATGTTGAACTTGAGAACAAGACGAATTATTACAACTCGATATAAGTCATTAAAAGCTATTGTTCAAAGGAATGATAGCTTTTTATATACGACAATTTAGGTATGTAACTACAATACCGAGAAAAATTTGAAGTAACTACCTATAATACCGAAGCTTTACTTTATTTATGTTTTAAAGGAATTAATGGATTATAAAAATCCCTTGATATCAAGGCTTTTCTGGGATTTTTTTTCGATGTTGAAGGCATCTAGCGATCGCTAGATACTTATAACACCTAATGAGTTATTACCTTTATAACCACAATACCTAATGTATATACATATTAATCCTGAAAAACAAAAAATCCTTTATAAAGAGAGGTTTATCATGTTAGTTCTTTATATCAATATCAAGCTCTTGTAAAACGTCGCCAATCTTTTTGTCATTAATGACAAGATCAGCAAAGCGATCAAAATCAGTTTTTTCTTTATTAATAATAACTAATTTTGCTCCATTATCCTTTGCGATTAAGGGAAATTGATTTGCAGGTGTCACACTTAATGAAGAGCCCAAAACAATGAATAGCTCTGCTTTCGTAGCTTCCTCAAAAGCAAATTGGAAAGCTATTTCCGGCAACATTTCACCGAACAGTACAATTGAAGGGCGCTGCACACCGCCGCATTCACAATAATATGCATGGTTGACATATTCCTCACTACTATATTCTTTTGCACAATTTTGGCAATGTGCTTTTTGAAGTGTGCCATGTAATTCTGCCACTTGGCGGGAGCCAGCTAATTGATGAAATCCATCAACATTTTGTGTAATGATTGATTGAATCATCCCTTTCATTTCCCATTTTGCAAGAAGCTTGTGACCTTTATGTGGCTTATACTCCTTTACAGCTAAAACCCTTTCCCTATAAAATTCTATAAATTCATCAACATTTTGATTTAATGAATCCACACTGGCAATTTGGCTTGGATCCTTCTTGTTCCATAGACCATTAGAAGATCGAAAATCAGGTAACCCACTTTCTGTAGACATTCCGGCACCAGTAAATATAACGGTATAATTAGATTCATTTAGCCATCGACTTAACAATACTATCACTCCTGTTTTAGGTTTCCTCAAAAACTTACTCCTTTTGCAATCATTTCATTATAGTCTATCTAGAGGTCATCTGTCCCTAAAAAAAGAAACACCCTACCTCCTGAATAAGTAAGTTGGTTCATGAGGAGAAAATTTAAAAACACACATAAAATAACAGTGCAATTCGGGAAACGGTACCCTATTGCAACAAATGAACCCCTTTGGTGTGTTGGTTTAATTATTTATACAAATAGTTAAATAAATATTTTGACTTTTAATAAAATAAATATGATAAAATTTATGTAGAATTTTGGATTATCTTATAATATTTACAACTTTATGGATTAAATTTGTCCTTGAATCTGAGGTGATATTTATGAATGAGGAATTTAAAACTAACCTTAATAGTGCACTTACCCTAAATGTTAATACAGAAGATCACGAGAGTTCAGAATTCATTGAAGAACATATTAAAAATAAGAGTAGCGAAGACATTATCGAAGTATTAATGAAAACACCTGTGAAAGAGAATGGAGGATTAACTGCTATCACAGGTTTTTACTATCAATTTCTCGTTGCGCTTGAATATGTTATTGAACTTTTAGAAGATAAGTGGGATTTTGTTGCTGTTGAATTACATGATGATGTAATTGTAGGAAAAGGTGATAATGTAAGAATTATCCAAGTGAAGTCTAGTAACAAAGCTACACAAAGTCCTTCTGATATTTCTAAGCTATATAAAAGAGAGAATAAGGAAAAAGATAATGCACAATATAGAATAAACAATTCTTGGGTTGATAAACTATTAAC
>SKOL01000192.1 GCA_007120055.1 Anaerobacillus sp. | reverse complement strand
ACTAGGGGTTATGCAAAAAACTAGTCAAAGACGAATTCGCACTCGTGTACCAATCGGAACGATACTCGCCAGCTCCTCAACATCATGGTTAAACATTCTTATACACCCTCTCGAAACCGCTTTCCCAATGGAAGATGGATCATTTGTTCCGTGGATACCGTAATGTTTTTTTGAAAGTGACATCCACATCGTTCCAAAGGGCCCCCCAGGATTAGGCGCCTTATTTATGATGACATAATCTCCTAATGGCGTCTCATGTAAAATTCGGCCGACCGCTATCGGATACGTTTTGATCATTGCCTCATTTTCAAACAATGTTAAAGTGCGATTGGAAATCGAAACATTGATTGAATATGGAATTGTCACGGGATTAGGCAACCCTGGAATAATAATACGTTGTCCGACAAAAAGTAGATCTGGATTTGCTATTAAGTTAGCATTAACTAACGTTTGAAAAGGTACACGATAGTCTTCAGAAATCCCCCATAACGTTTCACCTGGTAATACGACATGTTCATACATTTGTTGATCTCCTCCCCCCATTCATATAACTGTTATATGTATATTGGAGATTACGTAGTAAAAGAATAAATGTCTATCACATCGTGTGTTGAATATAAAACAAATGTGCTCGACACTTACAATCGGATGAGCCGAAGCCCCGAACAGGAATACTACCTTTATTCTCTTTCATTAACCTATGAAATAGCCGGCATTCTCCTTCATCTCCCGAATACGTTTCAATCTCAACGATCTCAACAAAAGGTCGTAAGTAATCAAAATGCCAGCGCTGCTTTTTCTCTATTTTAATGTGCCTTTCAATTCGTGATTGAATATTTTTTTTCGCACTGCCGACATAGACATAAATCCCTTTTTGGAAAGTAAATGTACCTAACTTTCCGATCGTAATATCCGGGGCGTCTTCGTTCATAATCGTTTTTATCGAATAAAGCGTATGATCTGCTTCAATGTTTATTGCGTTCGTCATAAAAGTTTAATCCTTTTAAATATTTTCATCGTTAATTCTTTCATCGATTCGTCTTGTCACTGTATAAGTATAAGGCTCAAAGTATCTGTTCCAAAAACGACTTCCATCAATATTAAACGCTTCAAAGTCAACGCCACAAAGCGGATAGCCGTGATCAACTTGCCATTGTTGAATCGTATTTAAAAGAAGCGTTGCAATCCCTGAATTTCTTTCACTCGCTGCGACATATGCACCTGTAATATTCATAACATCTTGATGCTGAGATACAAATGTTTCACCGATTGGCTCAATTTGCATATGACCGACGACTATTCCATCACGATAAGCGGCCCATAAATGATGGTTTTCTCCATCAAGCCATTTTGTTAATTGCTCGATGGGATCGACAGTTTCAGCAATCATAAACATCGGTGCATTTCGAAAATAGCCATGAAACTCCCTTTCTATGTCTGCTAAATCCACCAAGTTAGCCAAGTCGATTTTTTTAATAACAATCTCTGACTCTTTATTTGGAAATAACAAAGCAGCTTGACGTATCGAATCTACACATCTATTACCAAATCCTAGCAAAAACCAAGTATCGATCGTCTCTTTGTCATTAGCAAACAAAGTTAAAGCATGACTAGTGATTTGCTTTTTTACTAGTTGATCCGCTAAATGTTTGTATAATTGTTGGTATAGTACTGTTCGCAGTTCTTTCACTGCTCCGTGCCCGAAAAGAGGGCTATAAAAACCTTTACATCTTCCCCATAGCTCTTTCCTTTCAACACCGGCCATAAACGCTACTAAGTTACCGTCTAATAGTGCAACTACACCTGTTCCTTGATGAAAAAGGCTTGTCACTGACTGATGGATGAGCCCTTTGACGTCGGTTTCTTCTGGTAAAATTGGTAATGTTGTTCGTTCTTCATTGTAAGCTGCAACAACGAGAGCTACTGCTTGTTCGATATTTTGCTCGCTAATCATTTCATAAGTTAGATTAATCCCCATAAAATCCCCCTTTTTTTGGAACATCCTCTTATACTTCAATCCAAAACCTTTTGACAATGTTACCGTCCTCTTCAATGAAATCCAGATCAGCCACACCGCCGTTTTTAATAATAGTTTTTAAAGACCCCGTATTTGTGCTGTCGCATACGACTAACACTTTTTTTATTCCTAGTTGTTTCGCTTTATTTAACGACAACGCTAGCAATTGCGTAGCATAGCCTTTTTTTCTTTCTGACGGACGGATGCCATAACCGATATGCCCACCATGGTTCAATAAGAAATCCGTTAATCGATGTCTAATGTTGACAACGCCTACTATTTTTTTCGCTTCATTTACGAGCCAATATGTCGAATCAGGTACCCAGCCTTCAGGTAGATTTATTCCATTTTCGTTATTCATTAAAAACTGAACCATCTCTTCAAAATTCGTAGGGTCTTTTTCAATGACCCAAGGGATCATATCCTCTCCACTCTCAAGCCACTCTTGATAAAATGCGATGTATTCCTCTCTTAATACTTCTGTAGGTTTCACTAACTGAACCATATTTTTCATATGATGATCCTCCATTACTTTCGTCCAATGTATAAAAAGTGCTGACTCATACCGATCACATTTTGATCTCTGCTTAACTGATAACCAATTTCCAACCATTTTTCATATTCAACTTCTTCTAAGTTATTAATTTCTTTTTCTTTACTTCCTAAAATATTTTCGATACCTGCAAAAGCTAGTTCTCTTAGTCCAAAGCTATTCATTAAATTTTTTGCTTCTTTATAATCTGTAAAGTATGCGGTTGTAAAACCTTCTCCATCATCGTTTCTACCATTTTTTAAATAGCTAAGAAGATTTTCTACAGATGCAAACGTATATAAATTGTTTAAAGTATCTTGGATCGGTGCATAGTTTGATATGAAGGAGGCAAAAATTAGGCCATTTGGTTTTAATAGTTTCAAAGCTCCGCGAATTGCAGCCTTCCGATCTACTTCCTTTACTAGATGATATAGCGGTCCCATGAGCAAAACAACATCATATTTTTGTTCATAACCTTCTAATTCCAATGCATTTCCATGAATATAAGCTTCTAAAGAGACACCTCTCTGGGTTGATTTTTCTTTTGCCACTTCAATATTT
>SKOL01000476.1 GCA_007120055.1 Anaerobacillus sp. | reverse complement strand
TTCTCGACTCAAAGCCAGAGAAGAGTAATCAGAACACCGAAATGATTTTTCCTCCTAGCTCAAAAAAGAGAAGAAAAACCCAAAGCTTCAAAAGAGCATTCTGTTCTCTCTTTTACTGCACTCCCCCCATAATGTGAAGCAGAGTCCTATTGCACCTAACCTCATACTTTACAGCATTTTGCCTACCTATTAACCACTTGCTAAATAATTGATACAAAACGATATCATGACGGTGCAACGTCACCATTTAACATGTAAAATTCAGGTTTTTCCTATCCTACTAGCCAACAACCCAACTGTCCAACTTTTCAGCATAAAAAGAAGCAGTTACCTGTTCATCACCTCGCAGGTACTGCCTCTTTTTTCTTTTCTCTTATTTTTTATCTTCATCATGATTCATTTGTTGATTCCAATAATACACTTTTGGTAGTTGTAAGTACGTAATATAGTCTTGTAAAAGCGAGATGCTGACGAAACTAATCATTTGTAAATCTATCCCTTTTATCACCACACTCACCTCGAATTTTTTATTAGAAAAAATACTTATTCAATGAACTTCATAATTGATTATTCCCTCCACTAAGATCAATATATAGTTGCGTCAAAATCATTAGCAAACTAATGCATGATGTGGCTTATTTTGATAATTATGAAATTCACTCATTAATATAAGGTATGGTGAGTGAAGGATGTCCTATGATTACAACACACTTTTGACATATAGTTTTTATACAATCTTAGATAAATTTAATCCTACTTATCCAATGAACAGTGATAGAGCGAATTACTGTCTATCTTTTCGTAGAATTGACTTTTATTTCGATTACCAAAATATCATCAATCCTCATTACATTTCATAAATACGCGCTTCGTGTGGACGAAGATTCACTGAAGTCGGTAACTCTTCGTTATCCACATCTGGATAATTTCCGATCACCAATTTTTTATTACCGCTAAATTCATCACTTAATTCCAAACTATAATCGCCATCACTATGGTTTAACATAATTAGCCATGTTCGCCCTTCGTAACTTCGCGTATACATGTACAGTTTTTCGTCATTTTTGGAATGGTCCACGAAATCACCGTAAACGCTCACTTCATTTTCCTTCCGTAGTTGAATTAGTTTTTTATAATAGTAATAGATGGAATCGCGATTTTGCAAAGCCTCTTTCACATTGATTTCTTTATAATTCGGGTTTACTTTCATCCAAGGGGTTCCAGTAGTGAAACCTGCATTGTGCGAGTCATTCCATTGAACAGGAGTTCTAGAGTTATCTCGACTTAACAAAAGTAAGCTTTCAAAAACTTCTTCGGGATCTCTTCCTTTTTCTACTTCTTCTTTATATTTATTTTTCATCGCAATATCTTGATAGTCATCAATTGAAGAAAAGCGAACGCCAGTCATACCGATTTCTTCTCCTTGATAAATATAAGGCATGCCAGGCAATGTATGTAATAAAGTCGCCAAAAGTTTAGCAGATTGCTCACGATACTGTTTATCGTTTCCGTAACGTGTCACCTGTCTCGTATGATCATGATTGTTTAAAAATTGAGAGTTCCACCCTTTTCCTTTAAGGCCCTCATACCAACGCTCTTGAATTTCTTTATATCGAAGCATATCCCATGTCGGCATGTTATCCGCTACTTCAAAATGAAACAATGTGTTTAGTTCGCTGCGACCTTCACCGACATATAAAAGCCCATCTTCCGGAGTGACAAACGGAATTTCACCAACAGTCATCACATCGTAATGACTTAGAACTTTTTCGTTCATTTCCTGCAAATATTCATGAATACCTGGGTTATTACCTAAATATGAAATGTCATAAGGGTCACGGGCATCTGGAAAACCGTCGATTTTTGCTAATAAGTTAATGACATCCATTCGAAACCCATCGATCCCTTTTTTCAGCCAAAAGTGCATCATGTCATAAATTGCATGACGTACTTCTGGATTTTCCCAATTAAGATCAGGCTGCTCAATCGCAAACGAATGCATATAATATTGACCTGTTTGCTCATCAAATTCCCAAACGGATGGTGTAAAATAAGAGCGCCAATTATTCGGTACTCCACCATCTTTCGGGTCTTTCCATATGTACCAATCTCGTTTTGGATTGTCTTTTGATGAGGCAGATTCAAGGAACCACGGATGTTGATCAGAAGTATGATTGACCACTAAATCCATGATAATTTTCATATCACGCTGATGAACTTCATCGATAAGTCGCTCCAACGTTGCCATATCACCAGCCTTCTCCATTACCCCGTAATAATCGCTAATATCATAACCGTTATCGACATCAGGTGATCCATAACAAGGGTTTAACCAAATAACATCAACTCCGAGGTCAGCAATATAATCGAGTTTTTCAATCACTCCTTGTAAATCACCGTAACCATCGCCATTCGTATCGTAAAAGCTGCGCCAATACACTTGATACACTACAGCTTCTTTCCACCATTTTTTTTGCATTTTTTTCACTTCACTTTCTTAAAATTTGCAGTAAGTGAGTGAATTTCATAATTACCTTAACAAAGCCATATGAAACGATAGTAAGGTACGAGCGGTTTAACGCAACTACATTTCGATTTTAATGGCGATTAAATTGAATTATAAAATTCACTAAAGTAGATTATAATAAATTTCTCTCAGTAAAGCGAAAAATATATATATAAATTCGGTTGTGCGCAAAAACCGGAGCACAAATTTATTCAAATTCATACTCCGGTTCGATTAGTATTTATTTTAACAACCTGTCATTATCTCACATAACCATTAACGACTAAATATTGAACTACTTTCTGAACGCTTTGTTCAATCGTTAATTCGGCGGTATTAATTGTTAACTCTGGATTTTCTGGTTGTTCGTATGGAGAGCTAATGCCTGTAAAATTCGGAATTACTCCTGCTCGGGCTTTCTCGTATAACCCTTTTGGATCACGACTTTCACACGTCGCAAGTGGTGCATCAACGAAAATTTCGATAAACTCTCCTTCTTCTACGATTGCTCGAACATTATTTCGATCTTCTCGAAATGGTGAAATAAACGCCGTAAGTGTAATCACTCCGGCATCAACAAATAATTTTCCAACTTCACCGATACGACGAAT
>SKOL01000756.1 GCA_007120055.1 Anaerobacillus sp. | reverse complement strand
TGAGTTACCACAATTAAGCATGTATGTAACTAAAGTTTTCCGTGTCCACGGCGATACGAACAAAGAACTCGAGCAAGTTTATAAACTCTTCCATGATTTAAAACAAGAATTGGAATTACACTTAGTCAAAGAGGAAAAAGACGTATTCCCTCACATCGTTAATTATGAAAATGAACAATCGAAAGAAAACTTAACAAAAGCAGTCGCTGCGATCGATGAATTAGAACGCGAACATGAAGCTGCTGGTGACCTTATTAAAGCTTTACGTGAAGTAACAAATGACTTTACACCTCCACTAGGTGCTTGCACAACTTATCGTCTAACGTATCAACGATTAGAAGATTTAGAAGCAGATTTGTTCCAACATATTCATCTTGAAAATAACATTTTATTCCCACGTTTACAAAAAGAACAGTAACACTAATAAAGGAAGCAACGAACATTAACATTCGTTGCTTCTTTTTTTACTGTTGCAATAATTTAATGTATCGATTAAAATATACACGAACACAAGTTCTGTATAAGGAGGAGTCGGGTATGTACTGCTTATCCCAGCAAGAACAATCGCTTTCTGATGCTTATATTATCCTTACTTACACTCGTAAAGTTTTACAGCAAGATTTAGTGCATGTTGAAAAGTCTCTTTTTAAACTTAAAGAGCCGTACATTCAATTAATCCACTCATCACTTAGTGCTATTAGTAAAGAGCTATTTGAAATAAAAAAACAGATGCACCAACGAAATATAAAAGTGACGTTCGGCACGAATGATGGCACATTTACTGAAGTCCATCTTTTTTGCCGAGGTTACTCACAAACCATCCGCTATTTAAATGCAAATTTAAAAATGAAAGTACAAAATAGCCTTGAAAAGCACTTCACTAAAAATAGTAATTGTTCTTAACTAAAAGTTTTGAGTAGAAAGAAAAACTAGTTGATCAACCTCTACTATCAGTTATAGAAATTTCTTTACTTTCGGAAACACTTTTAAGGCGTTATTATAAAAAACGTCTTCCCAATGTTTTTCAGGAATAAATTCTTTAATAAAATCAACGTATGGTTGAACTTGAACGAGAGGCCAATCTGTCCCAAATAAAAGCTTTTCATAATGATCACAAAATATAATTGCATGGCGCAAATGGTCATAAAAATGTGGAGTTTTAGAAACTCGTTGCACCTCTTGTTTGTCACCAACAATTAACCCAGATAAATCAGCATACATGTTACTGTTTTTATAAACAACTTCCGCACCATCCAACACCCAAGGATCACCGAAATGAGCCATCATAAATGTTACATCTCGGTGCATAACCGCGACCTCATCTAGTGTTAATGGATGAGAGTACTTTAACAGCCCTCTTTCTGAATACGTATCACCGCAATGAAACACAACCGGAACCTTGTAAGATGCCGCTAGTTCATAAATAGGACCATAAACTTTGTCATAAGCATAATACGGATAGTAACCTAAATAAATTTTCATACCTACGGCTCGTTCTTGTTGCAACTCTGTTTCTAAATCTAGTAACTGCTGTTCTCCTAATGAATGCGGATTAATACCTGGGCAGTATACGATATCCCGGTGGTCTTCCCTTAACATATCAAGTCTCATTGGCGTCGAAGTCGCTGCATCTGGAAACTCACCTGTTTTCTCTTCCGTTACCCCCATACCAATTCCTAACACAACATTTGCCTCACGATATTCCTTCATGAGTCCTTCATACGAATAATCGATATGAGATTGTTCTTTCGCTGTTTCTTTAAAGCTACCAATATGAGAAAAATGCATATGTGCATCAATAATTTTCAAAACTATGCCATCCTTTCTAATCATCCATTAAATTAAATATGTAAAACGACCATGTTAGCGTAACGTCATCTTCTAAAACAAAAAAAACAATGAGTGTAGCTTCACCATTTACAATGTAAAAGTCGAGTACTTCCCTTTTTCGGCTTTCCAACTAACAGGCTTTTTTCGTAAAAGTGTTGCTTTTTAACTACGAACTAAAAAACAACCTTTCGAAAACGCTGTTTTCGTATTAATTGTTGCTTTTTAAATTAACTATTATCCCAAGTAATATAAAGGGTTGGCATCTTTTCGTTTTCTGTAACAACAATAATCCCATGAAAACAAGTCATTTACCAACCCAATTTATAGTAAAAGCAACAATCTTTACTAAAAGAGCCTTTGAAAAAAAACAAAACAAAATGGGCTGAATCCCAATGGAATCAGCCCTTTTATTACACATTTTTCTAAAAACCTAGTATTAAGAAGGGCTTAGAAAACGCAATTTTCTAACACCTCATTATTGTATCAACATTTAGTAATTTTCGGTATGTTTTTTCTGTCTATTCGAAAAACTTCCCTTTCACTTGAACGAACGCATTATTTAATGCTCCTTGAATCGCTCTTCCACGATCTTTCTTTCTCTTTTTAAATTCAGCAATGATCTCTTCTCCAGTATATCCTTCCTTTATAATACTTCTTAAAATCATATCTGAAAAATCATCTTCCTTCACAACTAAGAAACCATCAAGGAGGATACTAATATTTTCGTTAAGTTTGTTGACACTTTTAACAGTAGAAACAAATGTTGCTGGATCATTCGTTTTTTTCGTAATCGTTGCTTCTACCATAAATTTCTGCTGTAAGTTATGTAACTGTTTAAAACTTTCTTCCCATTTTTCTGAAACAACTACTTCAAGTAACCAATTTTTATGTACTTCCTCTTTATTAATAATTAAACCATCGATAAGGGGAATTTCTTTTGGTTCGGTTTCATTGTCTAATAATATTATTAATGAACACAATTTAAACGTTTTCATACATATAACACCCCTAAATAAATTTGCTTATATCATAACATACTTAAAGTGGGTGTCCCATAACAAAATAAAAGTAGAGAATAGCTTCCTAAAGAAAATCCACAGCGACGACCATTTCAGCACTTTCAAGTAGATGAATGATGTTAAGAAGCTCGCGTAGCACTGTGTGACGTAGTATGGGGGGAGTGTGCAGTAAAAGAGAGAACAGAATGCTCTTTTGAAGCTTTGGGTTTTTCTTCTCTTTTTTGAGCTAGGAGGAAAAATCATTTCGGTGTTCTGATTACTCTTCTCTGG
>SKOL01000359.1 GCA_007120055.1 Anaerobacillus sp. | reverse complement strand
TTCATCCTTTTTTTCAGGCTTAAGCCACATTGGGCCTAACCACGTATTTATTCGATACCACTCACCCCATTGATGGGTTGCTGTTACGGCTTGAGCTCCTAGTGAACTGCGGTGATTACTAGCTAATGGCGATGTAAAAATCCGAGTCACTTGTGTTAATTGAATCGTTTCAGAAACTCTGTCGATGCCCCCTATTAACGGAGCATTAGGCTTGATCCATTTCGGGCCGAGCCATGTGTTAATTTCATACCAGTCGCCCCATTTTCTTAACGTCGTCACGTTTTGCGGGCTAATAGTACTTGCTCTTGTGCTTATTGATGGAGAATTGTAAATATCCGTACTTTCCGTTACGTAAAGCCTCGTCTCAAATGGTTCTCCAATCGGTTCAGCAGCGCTTTGCGGCGCTTGTACAATCCCGTAACCAAATAACGGATCACGCCCAGCCGCACCAATATCAATCGCATTT
Source organism: Anaerobacillus sp. (assembly GCA_007120055.1). Next base: position 11,111 of record SKOL01000359.1, on the reverse strand, counting down.
TTTTGCAGTAGTTTTCTTAACTCTTGATGCGATAAATACGGGTATTTTTCCATATATAAAGCTAAAGTACCCGTGACAAAGGGGGTTGCCATAGATGTTCCACTCATAAATTCAAAGTCGTTTTGAGAATTTGTACTTAAAATATTTAAACCAGGTGCGGTCAACTCAACCTCTGCTCCTGTTGAAGAAAAAGAGGCTCGCTCATTATTGTGATCGATGGCGGAAACAGCAATCACCGATTCGTATTTTGCGGGATACATGACATTACCATCCGCAGAAAAACCAGAATTACCTGCTGCAGCAACCACTAATACTCCATTGTGATAAGCTTTATTAATTACCTCCTCAAAAACTCTAGAGTGCGTGGAAATACCGATACTCATATTAATAATATCGATATTATTTTCAATCGACCACTCAATTCCTGCGATGACTGATGATAAGGTTCCTTTCCCTTCACTGTCCATAGATTTAATGGCATATAATTTTGCTCCAGGAGCTACCCCATGATTTCCTAAACGAGAATTTTGTGCGCCAATAATTCCCGCGACATGTGTACCGTGTCCATGATCATCTTCATCATAGTTCTTACCAGAGACAAACGAAATCCCCCCAGCTATGTTTAAATAATCGTGGCGTGAAATTCCGGAATCGATCACCGCTATTTTTATACCTTTTCCTGTAAAGCCTGCATTCCAAGCTAATGGGGCATTGATTTTTGTCGTTGCCCACTGAGGGTCTAGGGTAAGAATTTCAACTACCTGATCTTTTTCAATATATTTAATTGCAGAATCGTTTTCTAATTGCTGTAGAACTCCATCATCAGCATTTATAATCAACGCTGGAATATAGTCGAATTCTTGGATAATGTCTAAACTTAAATCTTCGATGATCGTTTCATGAATATGATCATTCAAATAAATGATATAGTTTTCTTTTTGATCCGCCGCTAAAGTGCTTGAGTTAGAAAATGTGAAAAATAAAACGATAACAATGAAAAAACTGTACCATTTCTTCAAACTATTGTACCTCCATAAGCTAATATTTTTTTAAGCGAACTCATCAAAATAATTACAAATGATTGTTGAATTTTGTCACGTTGATTACTATTCAACATAACAAGATGCGTAACGTCATCTTAAATTTGTTCTAAAAAAAGAGCACCTAAAGTGCTCTTATCCTTAAAGCGAACTCGTTTCAGCAAGCTGAAACATCGATAAATCAGGTGGAGTCTCGACTCCACCTGATTAAAAGTTCCCACCTACGCTACGCGTTGAGGTGGGGGTCTATAACCCTTAAACCATTTAAGGATTAATCTACAGTGACAAATGAAGAGCTTACGTAGCCTTCTCCATCGAAGCTGTCATGCTTAATTTTGTACCAACCGTCAACAATTCCTAAAACTGTAACCGTTGTATTTCGCTCTAATTGAGTAATCGCTGGTTCATACTGTGTTCCAGGACCGCTTCGTACATTTAATAACGAAGCTGTTACTGTTCCACTAGGTTTGATCCATTGTGGCCCTAACCATGTGTTGATACGATACCAACCGTTCCAGTAATGTGTAGCTTGTACGTTTTGTGCTCCTAAAGAACTACGGTGTTGGCTAGCTTTTGGCGTATCAAACATACGTGTTACCGTTGTTAAAGAAATGGTTTCATCAACACGATCGATCCCACCGACTAACGGTGATTTTGGATTGATCCACATCGAACCACGCCATGTGTTGATTTCATACCAGTCGCCCCACTTTTTCGTTGTTGTTACGTTCTGAGGGCTAATCACACTAACTCTTGATTGTGAACCTGGTACGCTATAGAAATTTGTATTTTCAGTTACATATAATCTTTCTTCATAGGTTTTGGCTTCACCAATAAGAGCGCCTTCTGGCTTCATCCACATTGGACCCAACCACGTATTAACTCGATACCAATCGCCCCATTGATGTGTTGCTGTTATTTTTTGAGCCCCTAATGAGCTACGGTGGTTACTATCTAATGGTGATGTAAAAATTCGAGTTGTTTGTGTTAACTGGATAGGTTCTGAAACTCTCGTAACGCCACCCACTAATGGTGCGTTCGGCTTAATCCATTTCGGACCTAACCACGTATTAATTTCATACCAATCGCCCCATTTTCTTAACGTTGTCACGTTTTGGGGACTGATTGCACCGCTTGCCGACTGTGATGTCGGTGAGCTATAAAGACTTGTATTTTCATTGATAAATAATGTTTCCTTATAAGCTTGTGCTTCACCAACAAGGGCATTTGCTGGATTAATCCACATTCTACCAAGCCACGAGTCAATTAAATACCAACCATTTCTTTCTTCGAAGACATTCACTGTTTGTGGTGATAATGATCCTGTTCTCGTCGATGAAGTTGTTGGTTGACTGTACATTTCCGTTCTAGACGTTAATTGAATAGAAAAGATCGGATTTGGACTCACAACTTGGGCACCTGAATAATAAAAATGAATGATATCACGGTAACTATAGCCTTCACGGGACATTTGATAAGCACCGTATTGGCTCATTCCAATATTGTGGCCCCAGCCACCCCCATGGATCGTAAATGTTGAGTTCGTTTCTTCCACTTGTTTAACATAAGAGCTCAACATACGAACTCCACCGAACATGGCACGAATGTTATCATGTCGGTCATTAATCGTAATTGAATGAACTTTGATATTGTCGTTCTCCATCACGAAAGAGCCGTCATTTTTATTCCGTAAAATATATTGAAGATCTACTCTACCCATTAGCGTTTCATTAGCAGAAAATTGAGTAGTAAACTGAACAGTTGGAATCGAAACTATTTTTATATCAAACTGTGAACTAACACGACCTCTATTAACCAACCAACTTTTCACTGTGGACATCGTATTAGAATTTACTTCTTGAACGCTATTCCACCATTGATCTGGTTGATTTAAGTCACGATTGCTAAGATCAATTTGCTGTTTATCAATCGTAAAATTCCAGTTAATTCGACTATTTCCTAAACTAGCCGTTTTCACGTCATAAGGATCATCTTTCGCATCTAAGTAAGCTAGCTTGGTTGATCCCCAAACATTTCGATTACTTAAAATTTTTCCGCCGTTGCTCGAAGAATAAAACGTGTCAATCAGTTGTCCATTATAAGTGGCAACCTCACCTCTTGTCGCATCAACAGCAACATTTGTATTATGATGCCAATGGTAACCACCATACACTTGATGGTGTTCTGTGTCAGAAACAATTGAATTGATGCGACGAAGAATGTACGTTCGAGCCGTTACTGCTTGGGCTTTTAGAGCTTCCATTCCACCTCGGTCTCCCCATGAAGCTGACATCTCACGAGAAACAACACCTTTTAAATAATCTTCTAAAGGTACAGTATTAATCGGTCTAATAAAATTCGAATCTATCGAAAATTTCATATCTCCTAAATATCTTCTATTATTAATAGTTATAAAGTTTTCTTCGCTATAAACCATAGGTTTCGCTGTAAACTGCGAATATGAGGAAAGTCTCTGATCATTTTCATAAATGGTGATCGTATTGCCTTCTACTCTGAATCGATAAGAATGATTTGAAGTAAGCTGACGATTATCTTCTTGAATGACATACGTTCCATTAATCCTGACATCAACTTCCGTTTGATTTCCTAAAAAGTAAGATAAGCGAACCGTCACATCCTGATTACTCGCTAAACTCTCATTAGGCGCAAATAAAAGAACCATGGAAAGTATGAATATCTTGATGGCAAATAACTTGTGCATAACAACCTCCCATTCATTTTTCATTACTTACCTATAGTAAACAATCTAGGGTCCCTAAGTAAATGGTAATTAGCGAACATAAAACCAATTGTTTACAACTGTCTTAAACTCTGGTAAATAACCGAAAACAATGTTTATGAGAAGCGATTTTCACTGCAAAAAAAAGATGCCCCATAGGTGTCTGACACCATGCAGAACTAGATGGAGTCTCGACTCCACCTGATTAAAAGTTCCCACCTACGCTACGCGTTGAGGTGGGGGTCTATAACCCTTAAACCATTTAAGGATGAATGAAGCAGCTGTTGCTCTAGTCATTTAACAAGTTCAAAATCGGCAAAAATGTAGGCATACAGTACAGCTAAATAAATACTCACAGCAGGTGCAAATAAAACATGACCGGCAATGAATGCAATTCCCGCTCCTAATAACAGTGAAGTTAGAACTAAAGCAAATTCAACTCTTAAAATTTTATAGCGATAAGTACGACATTTCGCAATGATTTTTACAATCGCATAGAAAAACGGTAATAAAAAGATAAAAAAACCGATAATACCGTATGAATAAAAAAGATCGAGAAAATCCATTTCAATTAACTTCGGTTTTTTAGGATAGTTCCCTGCATAGCCCATCCCAAATAGCTTTTGAATAAGGGGGGCTTCTACAAACATTTCGTGCGTTTCAATCCAAAAAAACTGTCTACCACTTAATATAACACTAATAGTAGGATGGTCATTAACAAAATTGCTTAATTCAGAATCAATCATTGCACCATCTTCAATTCCCTCAAGCTCTTCTTCTAAGTCTTCTTCATCTTTATTTTCATCAATAAAACTCATATGTAACCCCGTGTTTGTAAAAGCAGGGGTGTATGGTGAAACGACCGTCACTGTGGCTAAAATAATAGTAACTATCAAGAAGCTCGGTTTAATATTTCGATCATCTGTTTTTTTCATTAACAGTAACCCTAAAAGTAAAAACGTAATGATCAACGTAAACATCACAGCAAGGTAGCCGACTTTCGTTCCAAGCATAATTAACGAAAAAATGACTAATAACGCAGGAAGCCAATAATAAACATGCTTGAAATTTTTAGTTGCCTTGATCGCAAATAAAATGACTATCGGTAAACAGATCGAGAGAATTGCCCCTATTTCATTTCCAGCATTAAACCATGCTTTCGTTCCTGCTTTCATATGACGATACGTATCAAACCCGGCACCTGTAATAGCCGCCACTAAAAATACAACGCCAACAATCGTCATCGCTATGACGATCGGCTTCATTACTATGTTGATCAAGTTTTTTTCCGAAATTTGTTTTAGTAGCATCAATGCTAACGTATAACTTACAAACATGACTACAAAATAAAAACCTTTAGCATAATATTGGGCTTCTGCAAAAATACTAAAGTTTGGTTTGAGAACAAAAGCTAAAATAAACCCTATTGCAATGACTAATAGCAACGCTCCTATATACAAAATTGCGAATTTCTTTTTTGTCAAAATAATAAAAATAAGTGCGAGTACCATAAACAATAAACGAACGACGATACCTATGGTTACCGTCGAATCGTAATACATGATCGAAATCGATGTAGCTATATCCAACACTGGTTGTAAAATAATATAAAACATCAACAGTGAAGAAAATTTCGTTATATACGTTTGTTGCAGTTCTTTCATTATATCTCCACTCCTGATCGGCATGTGTATAAATACACTAGTATAGACCTATTTGAGAGCATTAAATAATTGATCCTTTTCCTCCATCAACTCTTTATAAGCGGCGTTCACGGCTTCAAATAGTTGTTTCACCGAATATTTATTCTCTGCTTTTTTATATAAGTTTTCACCGATATTCTCTAATTGATCCTTCATTTCATACGCATTTAGCATTGCACCCTCAAGGCTTTTCACATCTTTCGGAGGAATAACCCACCCTAATGAATTATCAACAATTAAATCTTTCACTCCACCTACATCCGTAGAAATAACTGGGACTTTTGCTCTTGATGCTTCTAAAACAACGAGAGGAAAGCTCTCACTATAGGAAGATAGCACAAAGACATCCGATAACTTTAGTAAGGAATGAATTTTTTGTTCTGGTTGAAAGCCGAGGAACATTACGTGGTCGTCAATATCGCACTCTACCACTTTTCTCTCCAGCTCTTCTTTGATTGGCCCATCCCCAACAATCAGCAGTTTTATATTAGGTATTTTATCTTTTATATTTTTAATCGCCTCAAAGACAACGACATGCCCTTTAATCGGATGCAAACGCCCGACCATAATCATTACAAAATCTTTTTTTGATAAGCTTAACTCTGCTTGGTTATAATAAAGCTCATGATTTTCTGAAAAAGAGATCCCATTATAAATCGTTGTAATTCTGCAATTCACTTTTAATTCGCGCAACATTTGAGAAAAGCGGTTGGAAATTGCAAAGCAATGGTTTACTTTTTTTAGCACAAACAAATTAAGAAGTGTAAATAGCTTTCCTTTTATGCCTCGACCGATAAAATCAAAACGAGGATCACTATGAACCGTTGTTGTCCAAATGATGTTTTCTGTTTTTCTGACAAAATAACCGTATAAATTAGCGCGCGGCCCATGGGTATGGAGGATGGTCACCCCTTCTTTTTTTATTAAGGTTTTGAGTGCAAATAAAACAGAAAAATCATATCTCGTTTTCTGTCCTAAATAACGTACATCGATTCCTAACGCTTTTGCTTCGTCATAAATGATCCCTTTTTCAAAAACCCCTAGGATAACTTCCTCTTTATTAAAATTTTTTAGTAGTGATAAAAGGTGATTTTTTGACCCCGCAATTTCTTTCCCTCCAATGAGGTGAAGAACTTTCATACCGACAACTCTCCTCTTTTATAAAAAATACGTAGTATAGGCACATGTATTTTAGTACCATTGTTCCATTGCTAGAGTGCACTATAATTACAATCCCTGACATGTGTTGTTTCCATTACAATTGTTACCGGAAAAGACGTTGACAATACCCCAAGTTTACGAAGAAGGTTTAATTTAATATATGACAATGGTTTTCTACAATTGCATTATTGGTAACAATGAAGGAAGATAGTGGTAACGAAACGTTTTTTTTGAGGAGGAAAGTTGAGAATGAAGATAGAAACGCAAGATCTTTTTAATACGAAGTTTGTAAACACAAACTTGCAAGGTTTTGTCGACGTTTTAAAAATGCATTTACAAGAAAGAAAAAAAGCATTTATTGTGACCGCCAATCCGATCACCGTTCTAAATAGTAAAGACAATCATCAATTTGAAGAAGCTCTTCAATCAGCAGATTATATTACACCTGATGGTATCGGAATATTGCTCGCAGCTAAATTTATGAAAAAACCGTTACAAGAACGGGTCACCGGTTTTGACGTTATGATCAAACTGTTAGAGGTGGCCAATCAAAACTGTTATCAAATATATTTGTACGGAGCTCACCGTGATATATTAAATTTGGCCGTACTAAATATTCAGCGCGACTACCCTAATATAGAGATATGTGGATATAGTGATGGGTATCAATCTAGCGACGAAGAACAACAAAAGGTCGCTGCAGAAATTCGAGAGAAACAGCCTGACCTCATTTTTGTTGCCTTGGGGGTCCCAAAGCAAGAGGTTTGGATCTACGAACATCTTGACCAATTTGAAAAAGGCGTTTTTATCGGTGTAGGTGGGAGCTTCGATGTATTAAGTGGGCAAGTGAAACGAGCGCCAATCATCTACCAAAAGTTAGGAATCGAGTGGGTTTATCGGATGCTAAGCGAACCGAGCCGTTTAAAAAGAATTACCTTTATTCCCAAGTTTTTTGTTGAGACCGTAAAAGAAAAATATAAATAAAAAAGCAGCTATTCGGTACTAAATGAGTAGTAATTTCGCGTTTCTACTCTATTTGGTACATAGCTGCTTTTTTTAGGTTAAAAACTTGAGGGTAACCCGAGCTTTTTTTTAGATTAAAAACTCGATGGTAACCCGAGCTTTTTTAACACTTTACGTTTTATTAAATCAATGATCGTTGTCATTTCAGTCATTTTTAATAAAAATGAAAAAATGTAAAATAAAACAAATGTGATTAAGGTATTTAACGTAATCTTGAAGAAACCAACCTGGATATCAAACCACTCCATACTCATCGCCGATAACCCGAAAACAATAGTAAACAATATCAACATTTTTATTTGATCGACGATAAAGGGACGTACTTTCGTCATTCCTTTGTTAATCTTAAACAAAATTATCGTTAATGTAATAGAATGACACAGCATCGCAATAGAAGTCGCTAAGGCAATCCCACCGTGTGCTAAATAGTTCGATAGCCATATGCTCAACCCAATATTCATCATGATAAAAACGACGCTCGTCATAATCGTAATATTTACCCGTTTTAATGCATACAAGCATTGAAAAAGGTATGTTTTCGTCGCAATAAAGATCATCCCGACTGAATAATAAAAGAAGGCGATCGTCGTCATCGTCTCTGCCTCTTTCGTGAATTCACCACGACCGAAGGCAAGAGCCACTAACTCATTTTTTGATATTAACATTACCACTAATATAGGGATTGAAATATACGTAATAAGCCGGATCCCTTTTAATGCTAGTTCCATAAACTTTTGTTTTGATTCTTCTAAGGCATCAATTAAGTATGGATAAAGAACGGTAACAAATGCCATGATGATCACACTTAACGGTAAGTATAGTAGTTTGTTCGCATAGTTTAAGGCCGAAATACTCCCTATTGGTAGGTCAGACGCAATGATTCGATCGACTACCTTATTGATTTGGCTAAATACAGACGAGACAATGATCGGTAAGATAACGAGTAAATATTTTTTAACGTCATCTTTATATTTTGCGATTTCAATACTCGGTTTAATGTTATATGCTTTAAATTGTGGATATTGAATAAAAAATTGACTGGAGATCCCTAGCATCGTTCCAATTGCCAAACCCGTTACTCCGTATTTGTCTGTTAACGTAATCAAGGCAACGATAATTATGGCATTATTGACAATCGTTACAGCTGCCGGCGCAGCAAACTTTTTATTCGCATGTAGCACTCCGGTCGCAAATGCTGATAAAACAAAAAAGATCGAAGCAAAGATCATCAATCGAACTAAATACGCGGTGAGTTCGATTTGCTCTTCGGAAAATCCTGGTGCCATTAAAAGAGTTATATTTTCGGCGAAAATCCAACATAATGCACTTATAAAAATGGATACAAGAGTAAAAAGTGTTGCGACAATGCCGATGATTTTATTGGCGTGTTCTTCATTTTGCTTTTTTTGACTAACATATAACGGGATAATACCAGTTGAGATCGCCGAGCCTATTACGGTAAAAATCATCATTGGAATGAGCGATGCGATGAAATAAGCATCTGCCTCAATAGAAGTTCCAAAATAGTTGGCAATAAAAGCTTCTCGAACAAACCCGAGTAATTTACTGACGATTGTTAATAATGTTACTACACTAACTGCCTTTAAAAAAATACTTTTCACGTTCCATTCAGCTCCGCTGTTTTTTTTCGATAGTTTTACGTTTAATAAATATTATCGCCATCAAGTACTATATGTAGTGCGTTAAATCGTTCGCAACTACATTTAGTTTGATATGTCACAATTTAGATAACTATGAAATTCACTCGGTTGTTTTTTTATGGACACTCTTATGGTGCGTTTTCGATATTTTTATGGATCTATAGAAAGGACGTTAATTAATGCTTACTCAAATTAAACATTATTTTACTAGGAAAAGAAGATTATTATATACTTTATCCTCTAATTTAGATTATATGGCCTTTGGTCTGTATCATTCAAAACGAAATATTGCATTTTTATCTAGCAGCGACAAAGCGAAAAAGTTTGTCACTAGTTTACAAGAGAATCGCACGCCAAATTTTAAAGAGACTATAAAAGACATTATTGACAAGATTCACCGTTTTAACATTCCAAGTGATAAAAAAACACTTGATGACGTTATGACTAAGCCTGCTAATAGTGACAAAACACTTCATGACGTTACGACTAAGCCTGCTAATGCCGACAAAACACTTCATGATGAAGTTAAACAGAAAAGTGACCAAACTCCATTTAACGGTCAAGTTTTGCTTTTGACATGGAGTTATAATGTGAAAATATTTGACCTTAATAATCAACAGGTACTCACTCAGTGTCATAACGTCGAGGAATATATTCATTTTAAAAATACGTACCAATCTGTTTTTAACGATTTCCCATTACCTAAAGTCTACTCTTTTAACGATTCTAACTTGTCTTATGTCGAGGAAATGATCGACTTTGTTCCATACAAACTATGGGATCAACAAACAATTAATTCGGCTATTTTAAGTGTTTTTACTGTTTACTTAGACTTTTTTAAAACTACTGAAAAGAAAGCGGTAACATTAGAAAACCACCTTGATCATGAGTTGCTCAACTCATACCGATTTACAAAATCCTTACTTGAGAAAGTAAGAATTGAATCGACAAGTGTTTATACTATGCACGGTGATTTATGGTTAGACAATTTATTATTTGATGGGAAGACGTTTTATATCGCGGATTGGGAATATTATGGTGATCATTTCTTTTTTTCAGATATCTTGAATGTATTTTTTGCCGAAGCTTTAATGCGGGGTGATCATTCGTATTTACAGTGCTTTTACAATGGAGATTATGACGAAAAGCTAAAACAATTATTTTTAACTACTGGCGAAACATACAATCCTGACTTAAAAAGAGATTTGTTGTTTCTATACATTTTAGAGCGTTTCTGTAAAAAAGACGCTTCAAAAACTGAAGAAGAAAAGCTACTGATGCTAAAAAGTTATGAAGAAATTTTAACGAAGTTGCAAATGGGAGTGGAATAAGTTTTTTGAAGTTTAATGAATTTCATAATCCTTATTTAACGCCACTAGGATGCTACATCTAGTTGAATTAAATTGTTTTCAACTAGATGTATATTGTTGTGGCTAGTTTATGGGTATTATGAAATTGATTCAGTTTAATGAATTTCATAATTCAATGTTATCGCATTAAGTATCTATATGTAGTTGCGTTAAGACACTCGCAACTACATATAGTTCGTTTCGGCTCAACTTAGGTAATTATGAAATTCACTCAGTTGTAAAAGTACTCTGCCGATTTACTTTCAGTGCGCTTTTATCTCTTAAAATATATAAGCAATAACTGTGCTATCCCATCGATTCTATCATTTACATACTCCCCTTTTGTGACATAACTCTGCCCGTCCTCCGTTTCTAAAAGCGAACTCGTTTCAGCAAGCTGAAACATCGAGAAATCAGATGGAGTCTCGACTCCA
>SKOL01000568.1 GCA_007120055.1 Anaerobacillus sp. | reverse complement strand
ATCAACTTTAATGACTTGATGAAGGATGACCTGGTACTGTTTATTTTGGCTTTGCTCATGCTTTACAACTTCAAGTAATTCTCTTCCTAAGTCTTCATTTCCTAGTAATTCAATATCATAAATAATTTGGTCTACTATATTCATTGTCTCTCCCCCATTATAAAGAGTATTTATTTATATATACTCATAGCTTGTCTAAAACTTGAGGAAGTTTTTTCGACAAAAAAAGACTCTCCCATAAGTGTCAGATTCAGATCGCCCGGTAAACTAAACTACTAAATATAGACGTATAGATTTAACATTCGTCTATATTGGTTTACCTTACCTAACGGTGCCTAACACTTTGTTTTGGGACAGCCCTCTATTGCAGATTAAAACAATTTATTCACTTCTAAATTTTTATTTTCTAAAATCTCTATTTGATTTTTCGTCGTTTTACCAATCTCGATTGTTCGCTTCACTAAGGTTATTGTATTATGGTATGTTTGTTTCGCTCCTTTAACTAAAAGAGGGATACCAATAAAATCAATATGTAAACGTCTTGAAAACAAGCCTCCGAAAGTCATTGCTAAAGGAACCGTCGGGGATGCATTTGAGAATATCACTTTATCTGTTTTTGTACCGTCGTTAAGGAGTAAAAAAAGCTCATTCAAAGCAGGAATCATCGCTTTTGAACTACCGCGACCAAGTGTATATACTTTATGGCCGTCCTCATCTATCCCATGAAAAATAATTCTCCCCATATCTTTCGGGGTTAATTTATTGAAGATATCAATGTTTAAAATCTCTTCTTTACTAGGAATTCGGTTTTCAGGAAGTTTCTTTAAATGGTATGCTGCGGCCATTGCTGAAGAATGAGTCCCCCCATAACAGTTATAAATGTAAATCATTTGCAACATCCTCTATCAAAGGTTTTTTCACACTAAGGTCATCTAATCACATAACAAAGGCTTCTTCCCCTTGTCAAAAAATATATTAGCTAAACGTCATATGTAAAATTTCCTTGATAGTATTTACTTACCAGCGTTTTTTTATGCTTGCCTCGAGACCTCTTTTCCATCTAACTGTCCAAGGCTCATGCTCCTCACCTAACGGATGCACGAGTACTGTTTTCATCCCTAGCATTTTCCCGCATAAAACGTCTGTAAATAATTGGTCACCTAAAAAAAGGCTATCGTCACTCGTTACACCGACTTCGTTCATAATTTTTTTTATTTTACTCGGCAACGGCTTTCCGCACATTCCATAGCCAATAATATTGTAAGGTTTTGTGAAACGATCCACTCTTCCTTGGCTGTTATTTGAGACAACGATAAGCTTCACTCCGTTACTTTCTAACTTTTCATGCCATTTTGTAAACTCGTCATCACCTAATTCGTCATGAGCCGCAAGCGTACTATCTAAATCCGAAAAAATCGCTTTCACATTATGGTTTCTTAAAAAATCTAGAGATACATCGGTAAAATGTTCAAATTCATAATTCGGTTTTAAAAATTTCATTTTGAAATCACATCTTTCTGTTTAAAATTCGTCTATTTATTTTTCCACGTAACGATAGTATTACACATATTTTATTTATACCATTTATTAAGGCAAATAAACAAAGCAAAAATACCGACACACTACGAAGCGAATGCTTCCATTTCCAACTTTCCAACAAACCACAAACCACAAACCACAAACCAACTGTACGCCTTTTTTCACACAAAAAACATGAAGGAAAGAAATTTTTCCTTCATGTAACTGAGTGAATTTCATAATTACCACAAATGAGCCACACACGCAATATAGTTTGCAAATGATTATGACGCAACAATATATTGATCTAAGTGGCGAGAATAATGAATTATGAAATTCATTGAACTTAACCTCGATTTTCTACAAGATCATCATTATATACTTTTTCAATAAACATCGTAGACTGTTCACTTAAATCGAGTTCTTTATTTATTCCTTGAACTTTAACAATTGGTCGGTGAAGATGACTTTCTATTCTAGTGACAATGCCAACAAGGCCATTGTTTAGCCGTACATGTGTCCCTGGTGGGTAGCTAATAATTCCATTTGTAAAACTTAAAACAGCACTATGACTATACTTTTTCTCCGATAAAGCCATAATTCTTTCTAGTGCTTCATGTGGTTGAACCTCTTCTTTAGAGATCATATTTTCATAGTCATTAGCTACACTGCACACTTGAGCGTAGTCAAGAATATCGTTTCCATTTATTCCTCTAGGAAATCCAGAACCATCAAATGACTCGTGATGCTGAAAAGCGATATGGGTGACTAACAAACTTAATTCAAGGTTTGACTTTAGAAGTTGAAACCCTTTTTCTGGATGTAGTGCATGATCATCTGTCACTGCTTTACCAATGTCATGGAGTAAACAACCTAATCCTAAACCATTGAGCTTTAGCTGATCAAATTTCAATTTAATTCCAATTTGCAGAGAAATTAGAGCTACATTTACAGCATGAGCGTACTGTGCTAAGTTATCAGCGATCGTAGATGTTGGAATTAGTACGATTGCTTTCCGTGCCGATACTTCACCAATTAATTTTTTTACCGTCTGTTGCAGTTCTATTAACGGTAATTCTTTTCCTCCTTTCACTTGATCAAAGGCTTTCTCAACAACAGCAATTGCGTCAACCCATGTTGGCATATCTATCATTTCATCAAGCGTTATTCCTGCTGATTTCGCATCCTCAATAATTAAACTTCTAATACCTATCTCTTTTAACTTCTCCATATACTTTGGATGAATAGTTGAGCCACTAGCAAGTAAAATCCTTTTCTTAAAATCATAAATAGGTTCTGCTAATTGCATCGTATTTTTATCATATTCATCGATACCGATCATTCTCATTTTAAAAACTCCTTACAGCTTTATCTAGACAATACTTTACCGATCGATTCGTTGATTCGTTCAGCATTGAACGGCTTTACGATAAAATCTGCAGCCCCCGACTGTATTGCCTCGATAACCATCCCTTGTTGTCCCATCGCTGAACACATAACTATTTTCGCATTTGGATCAAAGTTTTTAATTTCTTTTAATGCCTCTATTCCATCCATTTCTGGCATCGTAATATCCATTGTTACTAGCTCAGGTTGTGTCGCTTT
>SKOL01000635.1 GCA_007120055.1 Anaerobacillus sp. | reverse complement strand
GCTATGGTGGTGGCCCAGCTTCAATTCCGTTAGTTCACAAAGAAGTTGTTGAAAAGTATAAATGGCTTAATGATGATGATTTTAGCGATATTTTAGCAATTGGAAATGCATTGCCGGGTCCTATTGCGACAAAAATGGCGGGTTATATCGGTTATAGAGTTGGTGGTTATTTAGGAATGGCTAATGCCATTGTGGCAAGTATCGTGCCGACGATTTTATTAATGATTATTATTTTAGGGTCACTAGCATCATTCAGGGAGCAAGCATGGGTTCAAGGCATGGCAAGTGCGGTCGTTCCTGTCGTCGGTGTGATGATGGCAGTGTTAACATGGAAGTTTTTTGAAACTTCGAGGAAAGGGCTAGGTTGGCTAAAAAGTATCGTATTAATATTAGTAAGTATTGTGATTATCGGTATTTTAGACATTCATCCTGGATTTGTAATTGTAGCAATTTTACTTTTTGCTTTAACTAGGTCAGATAAAACCTCGAAAACGAAGAAAGAAGGGGAACAAAGTTCATGATTTATTGGGAGATATTTATTGCATTTTTTATCCCAGGGATAATTGGCTACGGTGGAGGCCCAGCGTCGATACCGTTAATTGAATATGAAGTCGTTCACCGTTTTGGTTGGCTTACAGTAGAAGAGTTTGGTGAAGTTTTGGCATTAGGAAATGCAATGCCAGGACCAATTGCAACGAAAATGGCTGGCTTTATTGGCTATGAACAAGGTGGTATATTAGGTGCTTCAGTCGGTGTATTTGCAACGGTTGCACCTTCATTAATTTTAATGATTGCATTATTAAGCTTATTAATGAAATTCAAAGATTCTCCTAAAGTAAAAGCAATGACAAGCTTAGTAAAACCAACAATTGCCGTTCTTTTAGGTCTTTTAACATACCGTTTTTTCGATAGCTCTTTTATGCAATTAGGTTTAATTCAAACTAGTATTTTAATTGTTGTTAGTTACGTACTTCTTGAAAAATTAAAAGTGCACCCAGCATATGTTATTGGTGGAGCACTTCTATATGGTGGTATTTTTCTAGGTGGGGTTATTTAAAAGAGGGGCAATTAAGTAACGTCCGACGAATTAGGGAGGAATACAAATGAATAAACAGATCAGAATGTTAACGAGCGAAGATTTTCCCTATTTGGAAGCGATGGATACTGGAATTGAAGATGACTATGTAATGCGGATATTTCATAGACTTACAATAGAGAATCATCGCTTATATGGATTATTTATAGATGGCCAAATGGCAAGTATGGGTGGCTATACAATTTTTGCAGGACGCTATGCGATGTTAGGGCGGTTAAGAAGTGATCGTCGCTTTAGAGGGAACAATTTAGCAACACAATTGATTTCCTACATTATGAACGAAGCATTCCAGGTGGATGGCATTCAGTGGGTAGGTGCCAATACCCAGGAGTATAATACACCAGCACGGAGAGTCGTTGAAAAGTTACGGTTAAAACCTTATGTTATGTTACACGGGGCAGTCACTAAAGATACATCAGCACTTGAAACTGGTGCAAAGCCGTGGAAGCAGATTGATAGTATCGAACGAAAGAAGCATTGGTTAAAAGAAGTATATTTGAAATCATCGTCTGTTTTTCCTTATGAATGCTACTACTCATTCCCTGCTTCTAGACAGCTGTTTTGTGATGAAGATATTGAGAAATGGTCTTTTTATGAAAATGATGAAAAAACACGCGTTCTAATCACTAAATACGACCAGAAAAAAAATCATTATTTACACGTTGTTTATCCCTGGAGTGACATGTTGTCACAAAAAGGATTGTGGGAAACGATTGCTAAAGATTACCGGAAACTAAAAGAGCAAGTTGAAGGTGATACGTACATTTGGATCGATTTAACGAAAGAAGAAGCGCAATCTTTACCAGTGAACCATCAATTTGAACTACCATCTCCATGGATTTTGTATGGAGTTGAAAAAGAGAATTACAACTTAGTAGATGAAATAAAGTTAAGCAGTTCTTTTTAATGCTGGAATTAAGGAAGGGACTCACGATAAGTATGAGACACTTATCGTGAGCCCTTTTTTATTCTTTAATTACTTCGTAAAGGTGTTGCAAATCTTTTTTTAACAAAATTTTTGGAACTGGATAAAGTGGATTGGCTTCTTTTAAAGCACGCTCTACCATTAATGGAATATCTCTGTCTACAATTCCATTAATTTTAGTAGGGATATTCATATCTTTATTAAGCTTTTTAATCGCTTTAATAAATTTTTTCGCCTTGTGTTCATCTGTATCCGCTTCATTACTCACTCCGATTAAATCGGCTAACTCCGCTAACGGTTTTTGCGCTGACTTTCCGTAATATTCTAGTACATAAGGCAGAATAATAGCATTAGCTAAACCATGAGGAATAGAATAAAAACCTCCAAGAGTATGAGCAATCGCATGAACATAGCCAACATAGGCACGAGTAAACGCAACACCTGCTAAATATGAGGCCTTTTGCATATTTTTACGTGCATTTATATTCGCCTCGTTCGAATATGCCTCATAGAGGTTTTCAAAAATTAATGTTACGGCTTCTTTACTACAGCGTTTTGTTTCCACTGTGTTACTTTTGCCGATGTATGCTTCAATTGCATGTGTTAAAGCGTCCATCCCAGTTGTAGCTGTAATATGTGGTGGAAGTTTAACTGTAAGTAGCGGATCAAGTACAGCAAAATGTGGAATGAGCACCGGATCATTGATAGCATACTTTTCATGCGTTTCGTTGTTTGAAATAACAGCAGCAAGTGTAGTTTCGCTTCCTGTACCAGCTGTTGTCGGTATTGCAAAAAAAGGCGGAATTTCTTTTCTAACCTTTAACTGTCCCTTCATCTGAGGGATGCTCTTTTCAGGTCTGGCCACACGTGCCCCAACGGCTTTTGCGCAATCGATTGGTGAACCACCCCCAAAAGCAATAATTGCTTTGCAGTTATTAGTTCTGTAAAAGGTTAAAGCGTCCTCAATGGTATCGATCGTTGGATTTGGGACAGTATTATCATACACAAAATAGGTTATCCCTATATTTGCTAATCCTTCCAGTAATCGATCTAATAACCCAAGTGAGGTAATCCCCTTATCTGTTACGATCAAAACACTATCTATTGCTTTGTTTT
>SKOL01000164.1 GCA_007120055.1 Anaerobacillus sp. | reverse complement strand
TGGCGATAGCGAAGAGGTCACACTCGTTCCCATGCCGAACACGATCGTTAAGCTCTTCAGCGCCGATGGTAGTTAGGGGTTTCCCCTTGTGAGAGTAGGACGTTGCTAGGTAAAAAAACACATTCCATTAGGAGTGTGTTTTTTTAGTTATAAAGAATTAATGGTTACTACAATAATCTGTGAAGCTGTTCCTGCGTCTCCAAGTATCGCTTCTAAGTATGCTCCCTCGTCGCAAAGGTGCAAGAAAAAAACATTTATTGAGCGATGTTTTTTGAGTTAATAAGATTATTTTTGCGATAATCCAATAATTTTGTCATCATCGCCGATTTACTTGCAAAAAAAGATGATTTTGTCATCTTACCGTCTCCTTTTGCGTTTATCCGATTATTTTTGCATACCTCTTTTATAAAGCATGTATTTCTTGTGTTACTCCCTTTATCAACGTAATTAAACATGAATATTTACATATACTTCAATATTACTTAACAATTAAATTTGCTAACTAAGAAGGATTCAAGGTATATGATGGTAAATATATTATAATGCTCGATATACAAGCATATAATGATTTAAAATAATTAATCCCCTACTTTCTCGGGTTGAAGTAGGGGTCTTTTACTACTAATCACTATCCGTAGCCAAATCAAACAAATAATAACTAAACAATCATGAAATAAGTAACAGGGGTGGTTATAGTGGACATTATCCAAACTATTTTTACAGATGATACAACAACTATTATGTTTCGGTTAGTTATCGCAGCCGCGCTAGGTGGTCTTGTTGGGTTTGAAAGAGAATATAATAAACATCCGGCAGGTTTTAGGACGCATTTGCTTGTATGTGTAGGTGCATGTTTAATCATGTTATTATCAATGTTCGGTTTTCAAACTTACATGGAAGCTAATCCGGAATTTGTTAACTTTGATCCGTCACGTTTAGCGGCATATGTGGTTAGTGGAATTGGGTTTTTAGGAGCTGGAACGATTTTAGTTCAAGGTTATACAGTTCGTGGCTTAACAACAGCTGCTTCAATTTGGGTTGTAGCGGGTATAGGATTATCAGTAGGTGCTGGTATGTATATTGCGGGTCTATTCACAACGCTTATCGTCATTTTAAGCTTAATCTTTTTAAATAAAGTAGACGAATCATTTTTTAGAGTGAGAAAAAAAAGTGAACTCGAGTCAATAGTTATTCATGCGGAACCTAAAGATACGACCCTACTTTCAATCATTGATATTTTTGAACAACATAAAGTGAAAGTAAAAAAGGTGATGGTCGAGAGGGACAATACCTCTGAAAAAGAAGAGTTATTAAGATATCAGCTAAAAGTTCTTTATCCAAACGAAAAAGTAAAACTAACCTCGATTGACGACGTATATAAATTAAAACAAGTTCATAAAGTATATTCGTTATAGGAATTAAAAAAAATGAGATGGCAATAATGAGTGTCAGATAGTTGAAAATTTCGATAAAATGGATATAATAAAAACAAAGTCAAATATAGTCAAAGTCAAACATATAGTAATGAGAGGAGGGATTTGGTGAAAAATGTATCTGATATCATTGAGCATTATTTAAAAAGCATTATGAATGACAGTGACCGTGATCTAATTGAAATAAAGCGGAGTGAATTAGCCGAGCAGTTTCAATGTGTTCCTTCTCAAATTAATTATGTAATTAGTACTAGGTTTACTGTTGAAAAAGGATACTTAGTAGAAAGTAAGCGTGGCGGCGGCGGCTTCATTCGAATTATTAAAATAAAAGCTCATAATAAAGCAGAATTATTTGATCAAATGCTGACTCTTATAGGTGATAAAATATCCCAAAGTGGTGGTGAGGATATTTTATATCGCCTTTATGATGAAAAAGTAATTACAAAGAGAGAAGCCGACATTATTCATAGTACTATTGACCGTTCAGTATTGAATGTCCAACTACCTTATCGTGATCAACTAAGAGCAAATATATTAAGGGCAATTATCTCTACACTGAAGTATAAATATCAATGATTAAATTGAGGAGGGGAGTTCAGTATTATGTTATGCCATGAATGCAACAAAAGAGAAGCAACACTACATTTCACAAAAATTCTCAATGGAGAAAAAATGGAAATCCACTTATGCGATCAATGTGCTAGAGAAAAAGGTGAATATTTGCCAGGTTCAAACGGTTTTTCGATACATCAACTGTTATCTGGCTTACTAAACTTTGAACAACCGATACAAAACTCTCCAAGTCGGTCGCTTCAAAGTGAACAGCAATGTAAAAAGTGCGGAATGAGCTTTCACCAATTTGCACGTGCTGGCAGGTTTGGTTGTGCAGAGTGTTACGAAACGTTTAACCTTAAACTGGATCCAATGTTAAAAAGGGTTCATAGTGGTAATACCGTTCATATAGGAAAGATTCCAAAAAGAATTGGTACTGATATACAGTTGCAACGTCAAATAGAACAATTAAAAAAACAGTTACAACAACACATCTCTAAAGAAGAGTTTGAGGAAGCGGCAAAGTTAAGAGATGAAATACGAGCTTTAGAGAAATCAGCTGAACAAAGTGGGGGGGAAGATTGATGTCACTAGAAAAATTTATTAGTGAGGCAATTAGCCCTTGGATGAAAAATGAAGGCTCTGAATCAGACATCGTTTTAAGCAGTAGAATTCGCTTAGCGCGAAACTTAAAAGATTATTCGTTTCCAATTATCGCAACGACTGAAGAAGCTAACTTAGTTGTGAAACAAGTTAAAGAACATTTTGAAGAGCAGAAATATGATAAGTATGGTCCGTTTGAACTTCTTGAAATGGATGATATGAAACCTATTGAAAA
Organism: Anaerobacillus sp.; assembly: GCA_007120055.1. The sequence goes on along the minus strand of SKOL01000164.1, from coordinate 8,813 downwards.
AAAGGTATTAGTCGAAAAGCATCTCATTAGCCCACAGCTAGCGGATGAGTCTAAAAAGGGTGCTGTTTTATTAAGTTCAGATGAATCTCTTAGTATTATGGTGAATGAAGAGGATCATTTACGAATACAATGTTTATTCTCAGGGTTTCAATTAAATGAAGGTCTTGTTTTAGCTAGTGGAATTGACGATTGGTTTGAGAGTAAATTACATTATGCTTTTGATGAAAAGAAAGGATATTTAACTAGCTGTCCAACAAACGTAGGTACAGGGTTACGAGCATCGGTAATGATGCATTTACCTGCGCTGGTCATTACTAAGCAATTAAATAAAATTTTACCCGCCATTAATCAATTAGGACTTGTTGTAAGAGGAATTTACGGGGAAGGTAGCGAAGCTTTAGGAAACCTCTTTCAAATTTCAAACCAAATTACTCTTGGAAAGTCTGAAGAAGATATCGTAGAAGATCTTAGAGGGGTTGTGCTTCAACTTATTCATCAAGAGAGAGCGGCGAGAGAAATGTTACTTCAATCTTCAAAGCTTCTTTTAGAAGATCGCGTGTATCGATCGTATGGAATATTAGCATATGCTAGAACACTTGAATCTAAAGAAGCTGCCCAACGGCTGTCTGATGTTCGTCTCGGGATTGATATGAAGATTTTAAAAGGAGTATCAGCGAGTATCCTAAATGAACTGATGATTCTTACCCAACCAGGCTTTTTACAACAATATGCGGGTGAAATTTTATCCGCAGATCAACGTGACGAACGAAGGGCTGCATTAATAAGAGAACGACTAAATTTAGAAATAGAAAAGTTTAACTAATCTGTGGAGGTGGAGTTATTATGATGTTTGGTAGATTTACTGAAAGAGCACAAAAAGTTTTGGCTTTAGCCCAAGAAGAAGCCATTCGTTTAGGACATAACAATATTGGAACTGAACATGTATTGTTAGGTTTAATTCGAGAAGGGGAAGGGATTGCAGCTAAAGCATTAGTAGGCTTAGGACTAGGTTCTGATAAAATTCAAAATGAAGTTGAAACATTAATCGGAAAAGGCCAAGAAGGGTCTAAAACAGTTCATTATACCCCAAGAGCAAAAAAAGTAATTGAGCTATCGATGGATGAGGCGAGGAAGCTAGGTCACTCCTACGTAGGAACAGAACATATTTTACTAGGCCTAATTAGAGAAGGCGAAGGTGTAGCTGCTCGTGTATTAAATAATTTAGGTGTAAGCTTAAATAAAGCACGTCAGCAAGTTTTACAGCTGTTAGGCAGTAATGAAACAACAGGTGGGAGCCAACAAGGTGCAGCATCCAACGTTAACACCCCGACATTAGATAGCTTAGCTCGAGACTTAACAGTTATGGCAAAAGAAGAAGGTTTAGATCCTGTCATTGGCCGTAGTAAAGAAATTGAACGAGTAATTCAAGTGTTAAGCCGTAGAACGAAAAATAATCCAGTACTAATTGGTGAACCAGGTGTTGGTAAGACGGCAATTGCTGAAGGTCTTGCCCAACAAATCATTGCCAATGAAGTTCCTGAAACTCTTCGTGGAAAACGAGTAATGACTCTTGATATGGGAACCGTAGTCGCTGGTACAAAATACAGAGGTGAGTTTGAAGATCGTCTAAAAAAAGTGATGGACGAAATTCGCCAAGCAGGAAACGTCATTCTTTTCATTGATGAACTTCATACGCTCATTGGAGCTGGTGGAGCAGAAGGAGCAATTGATGCTTCGAATATTTTAAAGCCTTCTTTAGCTAGAGGCGAACTGCAATGTATCGGAGCGACAACATTAGATGAGTACCGTAAATATATAGAGAAAGATGCAGCATTAGAACGACGTTTTCAACCAATACAAGTCGATGAACCATCAATCGAAGAATCTGTCTTAATTTTAAAAGGACTACGAGATCGTTATGAAGCTCATCACCGGGTCACAATTACAGACGAAGCGATTGAAGAATCGGTAAAACTTTCTGATCGCTATATATCTGATCGTTTTTTACCGGATAAAGCCATTGACTTAGTCGACGAAGCAGCTTCTAAAGTGCGACTTCGCTCTTATACGATCCCACCGAACTTAAAAGAACTTGAACAAAAGCTTGAGGAAACACGAAAAGAGAAAGATGCTTCTGTTCAAAGCCAAGAGTTTGAAAAAGCGGCATCGTTACGTGACAGTGAACAAAGACTTCGCGAAGAGCTTGAGACGATGAAAAAAGAATGGAAAGAAAAACAAGGACAAGAAAATACAGAAGTCACGACTGAAGATATTGCCCAAGTTGTGGCAAGTTGGACGGGGATTCCGGTATCTAAATTAGCGGAAGAAGAAACAGAAAGACTTCTTAAAATGGAAGAAATCTTGCATAAACGTGTAGTTGGTCAGGATGAGGCTGTGAAGGCGGTCTCCAAAGCCGTTCGCCGAGCAAGAGCAGGGTTAAAAGACCCGAAACGCCCAATTGGCTCATTTATCTTCTTAGGTCCAACAGGGGTAGGTAAAACTGAATTAGCAAGAGCTGTAGCTGAAACACTCTTTGGGGATGAAGACGCAGTAATTCGCATCGATATGTCCGAATATATGGAAAAGCATGCAACATCAAGGCTCGTTGGTTCGCCTCCTGGGTATGTTGGACACGACGATGGAGGTCAGCTAACAGAAAAGGTAAGAAGAAAACCGTATTCTGTTATTCTTTTCGATGAAATTGAAAAAGCGCACCCTGAAGTATTTAACATTTTACTTCAAGTGTTAGAAGATGGCCGCTTGACTGATTCTAAAGGTCGAGTTGTTGACTTTAGAAATACGGCTGTGATTATGACTTCAAACGTTGGAGCAAGTGAATTAAGAAGAAATAAATTCTTAGGATTTACAACTCAGTCAGAAGGTCAAGAATATAAAGATATGAAGGAAAAAGTAATGGGTGAGCTTAAAAAGAGCTTCCGTCCTGAGTTTTTAAATCGTATCGATGAAATTATTGTCTTCCATTCGTTAGAAAAGAAGCATATTACAGAAATTGTTTCATTAATGGCAGAAACATTGAAAAAGCGCTTGTTAGAGCATGAAATAGAGTTTGATTTAACAGAATCGGCGAAAGAAAAAATTGTGGATGAAGGATATGACCCTGAATATGGAGCCCGACCTCTTCGCCGTGCATTACAAAAACACGTAGAAGACCGTCTCTCTGAAGAGTTGTTAAAGGGAAATATTCAAAAAGGTCAAAAGGTAAAGCTAGATGTAAAAAATAAAGAATTCACAGTAGAAGCAAAATAGAAAAATCAAATCGAACAAAGAGGTTGGCATAGTTATAAATGTCAGCCTCTAGTTTTGAAAGAACTGCATAATATTAACTTAAAACTAAGTAAGGGCAATTTTAACTTTCATGCTATAAGTATTTTTGTAATTTATGTTAAAATATAGCTGATGAAATAGGATTATATTTATAAAGCTTACAAACACGCTTGCGCTTTTCTTTAAAAGATAAGAAAGTAAATTTTTTTGAACTTGGAAAGCTGTCTAGCTCCAGCGCCTAGCTTCTCGAGCGTTTCGGTCCATCAAGATTTGCCTATTCATGAGGTTAATCGAAGAGGAGGCAAAACGTTGCTGGCCCTCCAACGCTTGTCGAAGCTTACCAAGGCGCTTGCGCTTTTCTTTAGATAGGGGATTTTTATGGCAAAGAGGAAGACTAAATTTGTATGTCAAGAATGTGGATATGAATCAACAAAGTGGATGGGAAAATGCCCAGGTTGTCAAAGTTGGAACTCGATGGCTGAAGAGTTTGAAGAGCAACAAAGTAAAAAGCGAGGTTTTGTCACTTCAGGAGTTTCGTCGTCTAAAAAGCCGCAACCGATAACAACGATAGAAAGAGACCAAGAGCAAAGATTAAGTACGGATATGATTGAGCTTAATCGTGTCTTAGGTGGTGGAATTGTACCGGGATCACTCGTTCTTGTTGGTGGTGACCCAGGTATTGGAAAGTCGACATTGCTATTACAAGTGTCAGCCAAATTAGCACAAAATAATCATAAGGTATTGTATATCTCTGGTGAGGAATCAGTGAAGCAAACAAAAATTCGTGCTGATAGGCTTAATGTCACTTCAGACAATTTATATGTTTTAGCGGAAACGGATTTAGAGTTTATTGAAAAAGCGATTGAAGAGGTTAATCCAGCTTTAGTAATTATTGATTCTATTCAAACAGTGTATATGGCGGATGTAACTTCTGCGCCTGGAAGTGTTTCACAAGTTCGCGAAAGTACGGCTGCTTTAATGCGAATTGCAAAAACGAAAGGAATCGCAATATTTATCGTTGGTCACGTAACGAAACAAGGGGCGATTGCTGGACCAAGACTGTTGGAACACATGGTTGATTCAGTTCTATACTTTGAAGGTGAACGTCATCATACGTTTCGGATATTAAGGGCGGTTAAAAACCGTTTCGGTTCTACAAATGAAATAGGTATTTTTGAAATGAAAGAAATTGGTCTTGAAGAAGTGTTAAACCCATCAGAGATTTTCTTAGAAGAACGCTCCGAAGCAACATCGGGTTCGATTGTCGTGGCCTCAATGGAGGGCACAAGAACTGTATTAGTAGAAATTCAAGCGCTAATTTCACCGACAACATTTGGGAACCCAAGGCGAATGGCAACAGGAATAGATCATAATCGAGTTTCATTATTAATGGCAGTTTTAGAAAAACGAGTTGGGATGTTATTACAAAATCAAGATGCTTATTTAAATGTCGCTGGTGGAGTGCGACTAGATGAACCAGCAATAGATTTAGGGGTTGCGATTTGTATTGCCTCTAGTTTTAGAGACCAACCAACGAATCAGACCGACGTTGTTATTGGCGAGATAGGTTTAACCGGAGAGGTTCGACGAGTTTCGCGAATTGAACAACGAGTGTTAGAAGCGGCTAAATTAGGTTTTAAACGTGTCATTGTTCCTGAACAAAACCTTGGTGGTTGGACGATCCCTGAGGGCATTCAAGTGTTAGGTGTCTCAACGGTGAGAGAGGCGTTAGATATTTTGATGGGAGGTTAAGATTTTGGATCATAGTAGTAAAACAGCATTTATTAATGATGTCTTAAAATTAGTTGCTCCTGGAACGCCACTAAGGGCAGGGATCGATAATGTATTAAGGGCGAAAACAGGAGGACTAATTGTATTAGGTTATAACAATGAAATGATGAACATTGTCGATGGTGGCTTCTTTATTAATTGTGAGTTTTCGCCTGCTTACCTTTATGAACTTGCTAAAATGGACGGAGCTATTATATTAAATGAGGAAGGCGACCGTATTTTATATGCGAATACACAGCTAGTACCTAACCCGTCAATTGCTTCAAGTGAAACTGGAATAAGACATCGAACAGCAGAAAGGGTAGCGAGACAGACAAACAATTTAGTTATTTCAATCTCGCAAAGAAGGAACGTAATAACTCTTTACCAAGGAGAGTGTCGTTATTCTTTAAAGGATATTGGTGTGATTTTAACAAAGGCCAACCAGGCGATTCAAACGCTTGAAAAATATAAATCTGTTCTTGACCAAGGGATCACTAACTTAGGAGCACTCGAATTCGAAGAGTTAGTTACGTTTCAAGAGGTATCCCAAGTCATTCATCGTGTCGAGATGGTGCTTAGAATTAAACGTGAAATATTGAACTATGTTAATGAACTTGGTGATGAGGGAAGGCTAATTTCAATGCAGCTAGAAGAACTTGTCTCAAAAACTGAAAAAGAAGCAAGGCTGTTAATTAAAGATTATGCAAAAGATCCAAATCAAGATGAGCTACATATTTTAAAACAGTTGAAAAAATTATCTAATGATGAATTACTTGACGACAATATTATTGTTAAGTTATTAGGTTTTTCTAAAAATATTAATTTATCCGAGCATACGGTAAATCCAAGAGGGTATAGAATACTCCATAAAATACCACGTATACCACCGTTGGTTGTAGATAACCTTATTGAGAAATTTGAAGATATTAATCATATCATGAGAGCTTCAATACAAGAACTCGATGAAGTCGATGGGATTGGTGAAGCGAGAGCTAGAAAGATCAAAGAAGGGTTATCACGAATCCAAGAACAATTATTCATAGATCGACATATTTAAAGAAATTTCTTGACGTATAATTGTATTGACGTTATAATAAAAACTTTTGTTAAAATTGACAACCTACTATGACTTTGTTATTTTTAAACTATGAAAAATTTGAATACACATTAATAAATATAGAAAATTTCGTTATTTTTTAAAAATTACGTTTCAAATTTTACTGATTGTCTATAATGATAAAGGAGGTGAAATAATATATGGTGAGATGGGTAGTAAAACTGTTCTTTGTTTTTTTAGGAGGAACATTAGGATACTTATATGTTCCAGACCTAATCAAAATTTTAAATTTTGGCTTACCGAATTGGGCAACAAATGCTTACGTAGGAGCCGGAATTGGCGCACTTATATTATATTTAATTTCATTTTGGGTTGCAGATTATATTGTCGGTTTAATTCGTTTAGTAGAAGAAAAATTAGTAAAGGCACCGGCAACAGACGTTCTTTTTGGAACAATGGGGATTATTTTTGGATTAATCGTTGCATTTTTAATCGTATTACCGTTGAATACCATTAATATTCCAGTTTTTAGCTCGGTTTTGCCGATCTTTTTGACATTATTATTAGGTTATTTAGGTTTTCAGGTTGGGTTTAAAAAGCGTGACGAATTAATTAATTTATTTTCGAGAAAAAGCGATAAGAAAAAAGAGATTGAAGAAGTGGTAAAAGAGAGACACGGTGTCGAATTGAAAATTTTAGATACGAGTGTCATTATCGACGGACGAATAGCTGATATTTGTCAAACTGGTTTTTTAGAAGGTACTTTAGTTATCCCACAATTTGTTTTAGAAGAATTACAACATATCGCAGATTCTTCTGATGTGTTAAAAAGAAATCGAGGACGTCGCGGACTAGATATATTAAATAAAATTCAAAAAGAATTATCAATAAATGTTGAAATTTATGAAGGTGATTTTGAGGATATTCAAGAAGTCGATAGTAAATTAGTAAAGCTTGCTAAAATTTTATCGGGTCTTGTCGTAACAAATGATTTTAATTTAAATAAAGTTTGTGATCTTCAAGGCGTTCCTGTACTAAATATTAATGACTTAGCAAATGCGGTTAAACCGATTGTTTTACCTGGTGAAGAGTTACATGTACAAGTAATTAAGGATGGAAAAGAGCATAATCAAGGAATTGCTTATTTAGATGATGGTACGATGATCGTTGTTGAAGGTGGAAGAGATTATATCGGTAAGCATATTGATGTTATTGTAACGAGTGTTCTTCAAACGTCTGCTGGTAGAATGATTTTTGCGAAACCGAAACTACTTGAGAAGGCATTATAAATTTATAGCTTAGATATAAACGTTAGGTAGGCAAAATGCTTGCCTGACGTTTCCTTTTTGTCTTGAGTTCGCTATAATAATCATAGTCAAAAGATAAAAGTGATGGGGGAAGCGTCCTAAATGAAATATTGTGTAGTGATCCCAGCAGCTGGACAAGGTAAAAGGATGAATTTAGGGAAAAACAAACAATTTCTTCTTTTAGAAAATAAACCGGTAATCATTCATACGCTGGAAGTTTTTCAAGAAGACAGTTGGTGTGATGAAATTATTGTCGTTGCCAACGAAAAAGAAATCGAAGAAATTCGACAGTTAACCGTTACATATAACATTTGCAAGGTAAAAAAAATAGTACCAGGTGGAACTGAGCGGCAACATAGTGTTCGGAACGGCTTGAAGGCATTGAATGGTGATCGAATTGTGCTCGTTCATGATGGTGCTCGTCCTTTTATAAAAATAGAGCAAATTCACCACTTAGTTGAGGAAGCAAAACAATCACAGGCGGCAATACTCGCTGTACCGATCAAAGATACCGTCAAAAAAAGTGAAGCGGGAACGATTTCACATACCGTTGACCGTTCGAATTTATGGAGTGCACAAACACCTCAAGCGTTTCTTTTACAAACTATACTAGAGGCCCATAAGTGGGCAGAAAAAAATCAATTTTTAGGAACAGATGAAGCAAGTTTATTAGAAAAGTTAAACAAACCGACTTCGATTGTTATGGGAGATTATTTTAATATTAAGCTAACGACGAAAGAGGATATCGTTTTTGCTGAATCTATTTTACGATTGAAACGAGGAGAAAAATCATGATGAGAATAGGACAAGGCTATGATGTACATCAATTAGTTGAAGGAAGGCCGTTAATCATCGGTGGAATTGAAATCCCTCATGAAAAAGGATTATTAGGTCATTCAGATGCTGATGTTTTATTACATACGGTTGCAGATGCATGCTTAGGAGCGATTGCGGAAGGTGATATCGGAAAGCATTTTCCTGATACTGATCCTACTTTTAAAGACGCAGATTCTGCAAAGCTACTTTCCCACGTCTGGGAAATCGTTAAGGGACAAGGCTTTAAACTCGGAAATATTGATTGTACAATTATTGCCCAAAAGCCTAAAATGGCTCCGCATATTCCAGAAATGAAAAAGCGAATTGCCACTTTACTAGAGGCTGATGAAAGTCAAGTCAATGTTAAAGCAACGACAACAGAAAAATTAGGGTTTTGCGGTAGAGAAGAAGGAATTGCCGCCCAGGCGGTTGTTTTATTAGTTGAAATTAAAAATTGAAAAAGAAAGGATGTTACATATGTCAAAGCAAGTACGAGTTCGGTTTGCTCCAAGTCCAACGGGGCATTTACACATTGGTGGAGCGAGGTCTGCTCTTTTTAATTATTTATTTGCCCG
>SKOL01000228.1 GCA_007120055.1 Anaerobacillus sp. | reverse complement strand
TATGACTTAATCGTTCGCTTTGCCAATTACGGATTTAACCGCAGTCACTCAGTCGCGTATAGCGTGATTGCTTATCAACTCGCTTATTTAAAAGCGAATTATCCAACTGCTTTCTTTGCTGCTCTTTTATCGAATGCAATCGGTGGACAGCAAAAAGTTAAACAATACATGGTTGATGCAAAGCAAAGAGGTATCGATGTGCTAAAGCCATCGATCAATAATAGTGCAGCTTGTTTTACGATTGCCGAAAATAAGAAAATAAATTTTGGGTTAGCGACACTAAAAAATGTCGGGGCAAAATTGATTGAAGAAATTGTTTTAGAAAGAAACAAGAAAGGTCCCTTTAAAGATATCTTTGAGTTTTGTGCGCGTATGAAAAGTAAACAAATGAATCGTCGAACTCTAGAGGCATTAGTAGCAGCAGGGTGCTTTGATGAATTAGGACACCATAGGGCAGGTTTACTAGCTACGTTAGATTATGCGTTAGAGTATGGTGAAAAAGTAAAAGAAATCGATGAAAATGGGCAAACAGCTCTTTTCAAAGATGAAATTGTAAAACCAAGTTTTGTTCAAGTTCCTCCGTTTAAAGAACCTGAAAAGCTATATTTCGAGAAAGAAGTGTTAGGGTTTTATGTTTCAAGCCATCCGATTGAAGGTTATTTGGATGTACTTGAATCTCACCAAAGAACTAAAGTGTCAAGTGCACTTTTAGATGAAGAGAAAAGTGCTGTCCGTCTCGGGGGTCTAGTTGAAAGTGTCAGAGTCATAAAAACGAAAAAGGGCGAGCAAATGGCTTTTTTAAAGATAAGTGATGAAAGTGGCGAGATCGATATTACTGTCTTTCCAAAAATTTATCGTGAATATTACCAAACTATAAATGAAGGTGCATTAATTTTTCTTGTCGGTAGACTAGAATTATCAAAAGGCCGGAAACAACTGATCGCCGAAAAGTTAACGGATGTTAATGAAGTTAAGAAAAAGCCAGTTGATAAGCAACAAATCTTATATTTAAAAATTACTCAAAATTACGCTTCTAATGAACAATTATTTCAACTGAAAAATATTCTGAAAAAATATTCAGGTCAGATAAAGGTTATACTATTTTATGAGGCTGAACGTAGGTATATTGAGTTATCTGATGACTTTAGCGTAAGTGGGTCAAACCAATGCTTAGAGGCGTTATGTAACATATTAGGAAAACAAAATGTTGTAATAAAAAGTTAACTAACACTGTACACGAAGGAAACATCTGTTATAATAAAAGAGAAAGAGTGGTCAGACCACTTTTTTACCAGGTTATTAATCACTATTAGGGGAGAGTGGAGTATTATGGCAACATTAAGAGAAGAAGCATTACATATGCATCGAGTAAACAAAGGGAAGTTAGAAACTGTTTCAAAAGTTCCTGTACGCAATGCGCAAGATTTAAGTTTAGCTTACTCACCAGGAGTAGCAGAGCCGTGTAAAGAAATTCATGATGATGTTAGCAATGTTTTTGAGTACACGATGAAAGGAAACATGGTTGCCGTTGTTTCTGATGGTACAGCTGTACTTGGTTTAGGAAATATTGGACCAGAAGCGGCGCTTCCAGTTATGGAAGGAAAGTCACTATTATTTAAATCATTTGCTGGAGTAGATTCTTTCCCAATTTGTTTAGCAACAACTGATGTTGAGAAAATTATTGAAACTGTAAAGCTTCTTGAGCCAACTTTCGGTGGAATTAACCTAGAAGATATTGCTGCGCCAAATTGTTTCGTTATTGAAGAGCGCTTAAAGAAAGAGTGTAATATCCCTATTTTCCATGATGATCAACATGGAACTGCAATTGTAACTGCAGCTGGATTATTAAATGCATTAAAATTAACAGGAAAATCAATTTCAGAAGTTAAAGTAGTAGCAAACGGTGCTGGTGCGGCTGGAATTGCTTGTGTTAAGTTAATGCAACGTATGGGTGTAAAAGATGTAATTCTTTGTGATACAAAAGGTGCAATTTATGAAGGTCGCCCGGTTGGTATGAACCCAATTAAAGATGAAATTGCTAAAGTAACGAACCGTGAAAAACTACAAGGTTCCCTAGAAGATGTGATTAAAGGAACAGATGTATTCGTAGGTGTATCTGTTGAAGGTGCATTAACGAAAGAAATGGTTCAAACGATGAATGCAGATCCGATTATTTTCCCTATGGCTAACCCGGTCCCTGAGATTATGCCTGAAGATGCAAAAGAAGCAGGAGCTAGTGTAATTGGTACTGGACGTTCAGACTTCCCGAACCAAATTAACAATGTTTTAGCATTCCCTGGTATTTTCCGTGGTGCTCTAGATGTTCACGCTACAACAATTAACGAAGAGATGAAGATTGCAGCGGTTGAAGCAATTGCCAGCTTAGTATCAGATGATGAACTTCATGCTGATTATGTTGTCCCTGCGCCGTTCGATCCACGAGTTGCACCAGCGGTAGCTAAAGGAGTAGCGAAAGCGGCAATGGAAACTGGAGTAGCTAGACGCCAAGTAAATCCTGATGACATAGAAGCAAAAACGAGAAAACTTACTCATATTGAGTAGTAGTTGTGAGTTAAGAGTTAAGAGTTAAATGTGAATAATTCACATACTGTAGGTTAACTTGAAGCAATACCCACGCCAACTCAAAACTCAACACTCAAAAATATACACTATCAATCAAATTTAACATAAAAAAATAGCGAGTTCGGAGTCGAGAGTTCCTACCACATATTTCTGCATTGTTAAAAACTCTATACTCTGAACTCTATCTAATTTTAGAGAGAAAAGGTGGTGATTATTGTGTCATCACAGCAGGATAAGGTATATATTGAAATTATCCGTGAATTAAACCACATCATTCAAGAAGATAACTTAAAAGCTGGAGACAAGCTTCCATCTGAAAGGGAATTATCAGAACGCTTAAATGTTGGTCGTTCCTCGGTTAGAGAAGCATTAAGGTCTTTAGAGTTACTAGATTTAATAGAAACCCGTCGCGGTGAAGGGACATTTATAAAAACGGTTGGTGGGCATCGTCTAGTCGAAGTGCTAGCGAGCTTTTTTTTAAGAGAAAAAAAGGCAAAAAGTGATTTAGCTGAGACGAGAAAGATTGTTGAAGTCGAAGCTTTAAGGCTAGCATGTGAAAGAATTGATGAAGAGCAATTGAAAAGACTAGCAGAACTCATCGAAAAATCTAAGATTAGTTGGCAACAAGGGTGCTTTCCAGTAGAAGAAGACTATTCTTTTCATAAAACGATTGTTGAAGCTTGTCAAAATCGGTTACTTCTTAATATATGGATTTCACTTGTTGAGTATAGTAAGGTTGCATTAAGGGAATCCTTGTCAAGGGAAGGTAGACCAGAGCAATCAATTGCAGAACATGAAAAAATATATGTCGCTCTACAAAATAGAAATGAAGAATGTGCCATTAATGCATTGAAGAATCATCTCAAAAATAGTCGTTTTTAAGGGGGATTTGCAACTATTCGTTGTAGAGTTTTCCTTGAAACTGTTGAATTTTATATGGTATGCTTTATGCAAAATTGTCCACAAGAGAGGTGTTACTATGTTAAAGGATTTATTCTCTAAGAAAAAGAAATATGCTACGATCCCATCGGATCAAGCAAAAATGGACGTTCCAGAAGGTTTAATGACGAAATGTCCTAGTTGTAAAACGATTATGTATACAAAAGAACTAAAGAAAAATTTATACGTTTGTGACTCTTGTGGTTATCATCATCGTATGACAGCTCATGAAAGAATAGATACCTTAGTTGATGAAGGAAGTTTTAAGGAATTTAATAGTGATATGATTTCACAAGATCCGTTATCATTCCCTACGTATGTTGAAAAAACCAATAAAGATCGTGAGAAAACAGGGTTAAACGAAGCGATTGTCACTGGACAAGCTGAAATGGATAACATGCCAGTTGTGATTGCGGTAATGGATGCTAGGTTTAGAATGGGAAGTATGGGGTCAGTTGTAGGTGAAAAAATTACGAGAGCTATTGAGAAGGCAATTGAATTAAAAGCACCTTTCATTCTATTTTCAGCATCAGGTGGTGCGAGAATGCAAGAAGGGGTACTTAGTTTAATGCAAATGGCAAAGACAAGTGCGGCACTAAAGAAGTTAAGTAATCATGGAGGATTATTTATTTCGGTAATGACTCATCCAACAACTGGGGGAGTTTCTGCTAGTTTTGCTTCTTTAGGTGATTATAATTTTGCTGAACCTGGTGCGTTAATAGGCTTTGCTGGTAGAAGAATTATTGAACAAACGATTCGCCAAGATTTGCCAGACGATTTCCAAACAGCAGAATTTCTATTAAAACATGGCCAATTAGATAAAGTAATCTCACGCTTAGATATGAAAGATACATTAACCACGATTTTAGATATTCATCGTGAAGTTTTGTCATAAAAAGGAGGTGTCTAGTGATGGCAAATGAATTACCTTTTGAAAAACCTATAATAGAATTAAAAACAAAGATTGAGGAATTGAAAAAATTCACAGAAGAAAAGGGTATTGACTTAACTGGAGAAATTACAAAGTTAGAGGAGCGCTTAGAGCAGCTTGAAAATGATATATACGGCAACATACAACCGTGGGATCGAGTACAAATCGCCCGCCATAGTGAAAGACCAACAACATTAGACTATATTTCACATTTGTTTACTGACTTCATAGAATTACATGGTGACAGGTACTATGGTGATGACGAGGCGATTGTAGCAGGGATTGCAAAATTCCAAGGTACAGCTGTCACAGTTATAGGTCATCAGCGTGGTAAGGATACGAAGGAGAATATTCGCCGTAATTTCGGAATGCCGCATCCAGAAGGTTATCGAAAAGCTTTACGCCTTATGAAACAAGCAGAAAAGTTTCACAGACCAATTATTTGCTTTATTGATACAAAAGGGGCGTATCCTGGAAAGGCAGCAGAAGAAAGAGGACAGAGTGAAGCGATTGCTAAAAACTTATTAGAAATGGCTGGAATTACTGTTCCGATTATTTGTATTGTTATCGGTGAAGGTGGCAGTGGCGGAGCATTAGCTTTAGGTGTTGGAAATTATATTCACATGTTAGAAAATTCTACATATTCAGTGATTTCGCCAGAAGGAGCAGCTGCATTATTATGGAAAGATGCAAGCTTAGCAAAGCGAGCGGCTGAAACAATGCGGATTACTGCGCCTGATTTAAAAGAACTTAACGTAATTGATGAGATTATTCCAGAAGTAAGAGGAGGAGCACATCGTGACATCGAAAAACAAGCGGTTGCGATTGAAAAAGTGCTCGAAAAATCGTTAGTTCATCTATCGGAACTTTCTGAAAATGAACTAATCGAGCATCGTTACGAAAAATTTAAAAAAATTGGTGAGTATGGCCTTGTAAACGATACCATCATTATAAAATAAGGAATTTGCTTTCTCTAAATATAGAGAAGGCTTTTTGTTTGTCCATTTTACTGTATTGTTTTTCTTAAACAGAAGTGGTATTTTAATACGAGTGATGAAAATACTAGTAATAGTGTTTAAAAATCTAATGAATGGTTTTATGATAATTAGTAAATTAACTAATACTAGGATTATGTTAAATTTGTGATGAGGTGAACTTAAAAAATGAAACGAATCGGCGTATTAACTAGTGGGGGAGATTCTCCTGGAATGAATGCGGCAATTCGAGCGGTTGTTCGAAAAGCTATTTATCACGATGTGGAAATATTCGGAGTTTATTACGGATATGCTGGTCTAATTTCAGGTCAAATTGAGAAACTAGAAATCGGCTCAGTAGGTGATATTATTCACCGTGGTGGGACGATGCTTTACACGGCACGTTGTGAAGAGTTTAAAACTTTAGAAGGGCAGAAGAAAGCAATCGAGCAGTTAAATAAATTTGGTATTGAAGGATTGGTTGTTATCGGTGGCGATGGTTCGTTCCAAGGAGCGAAAAAATTAACAGAACACGGCTTTCCGTGCGTAGGGGTTCCAGGAACAATTGACAATGATATCCCAGGAACAGACTTTACAATTGGTTTCGATACAGCATTAAACACAATTATTGAAGCAATTGATAAAATTCGCGACACTGCAACATCTCATGAACGTACATACGTAATTGAAGTAATGGGACGTGACGCCGGTGATCTCGCACTTTGGGCAGGGTTAGCAGACGGTGCTGAAACAATTTTAATTCCAGAAGAGAACTATGAAATGGATGATGTTATAGCTCGTCTAAAGCGTGGACATGCACGTGGGAAAAAGCATAGTATCATTATCGTAGCCGAAGGTGTTGGTAGTGGTATCGACATCGGAAAAGAAATTCAAGAACAAACGAACCTAGAGACGCGAGTTACTGTATTAGGTCATATCCAACGTGGTGGTTCTCCTACAGCAGCAGATCGTGTGTTAGCAAGCCGTTTGGGCGCAAAAGCAGTGGAACTGCTACTTGAAGGTCAAGCTGGTAAAATGGTTGGAATTGAGAGCAATGAGCTCGTTTCTCATGACATTGACGATGCTTTAGCCAAAAAGCATGCGGTTGACCAAACAATGTATCAATTGTCAAAAGAACTATCTATTTAGTAAATATACACTTTATTTTTCGATTATGACATACTTTATAACGATTGGCAACAATAATTAAACATTTATTATGCAATAAAGTAAAACATTTATTAAGTTGAATGGAACTAGGAGGAATATATATAATGAGAAAAACGAAAATAGTATGTACTATTGGTCCAGCAAGTGAAAGTGTTGAGAAATTAAACAATTTAATCGAAGCAGGAATGAATGTAGCTCGACTAAACTTTTCCCATGGTGATTATGAAGAGCACGGAGCACGTATAAAGTCCATTAGAGAAGCAGCTGCGAAAGCAGGAAAATACGTTGCGATTTTACTTGATACGAAAGGCCCGGAAATTCGTACAAATAATTTTGAGAATGGTGTAGCAGAGTTGGTTTCTGGTAATGAAGTTACTATATCGATGGAAGAAGTTGTAGGAACTTCTGAAAAATTCTCTATCACATACCCAGGGTTAGTTAATGATGTTAAAGTTGGGTCTAAAATCTTACTAGATGACGGTCTTATTGAATTAGAAGTGATTGAAATTGGTGATAATGAGTTAAAAACAAAAATATTAAATAGCGGAACCATTAAAAACAAAAAAGGTGTGAACGTACCGAACGTAAGTGTAAATTTACCTGGTATCACTGAAAAAGATGCAAATGACATTCGTTTTGGTATCGAACAAGGAGTAGATTTCATCGCTGCTTCATTTGTTCGTCGTGCTTCTGACGTTTTAGAAATTCGTGAATTATTAGAAAATCATGGTTCTCCTGATATTCATATTATTCCGAAAATCGAAAATCAAGAAGGTGTCGATAATATTGATGAAATTCTTGAAGTTTCAGATGGATTAATGGTGGCACGTGGTGACTTAGGAGTTGAAATTCCAGCAGAAGAAGTACCATTAGTTCAAAAATCTTTAATTAAAAAATGTAATGCTTTAGGGAAGCCAGTTATTACAGCAACGCAAATGTTAGATTCAATGCAACGCAATCCTCGTCCAACACGTGCTGAAGCAAGTGATGTAGCTAACGCTATCTTTGATGGAACAGATGCGATTATGTTATCAGGGGAAACGGCAGCAGGGGACTATCCAGTTGAGTCGGTTCAAACAATGAATAATATTGCTATTCGCACGGAATCTGCATTAAAATATGAAGATTTGCTTAAGAAAAGAGGAAGAGAAAGCCAAAAAACAATTACTGATGCAATTAGCCAATCTGTAGCTCACACTGCTTTAAACTTGGAAGCATCTGCACTTGTTACCGCTACTGAAAGTGGACATACAGCAAGAATGATTTCTAAATATCGTCCGAAATCACCGATCGTTGCTGTTACACATTCAGAAGAAGTTTGTCGCAAACTTTCCCTAGCTTGGGGAGTTTATTCTCAATTAGGAACAAAAGCTAATTCAACTGACGAAATGTTAGAAATTGCTGTGCAAGAAGCTGTTAAAACAGAATTTATCGATCATGGAGATTTAATTGTTATAACAGCGGGGGTACCTGTAGGTGAAACAGGAACAACTAACTTAATGAAAGTTCACGTAATTAGTGAAGTAGTTGCAAAAGGACAAGGGATTGGACGTAAAGCTGCAACAGGGAAGGTGATTGTTGCAAAAACTGCTAGTGATGCTTTAGCGAAAATGGAAGATGGTGCGATTTTAGTTACTGTCGGCACTGATAAAGATATGATGGAAGCATTTGAAAAAGCTGCAGCAGTGATCACTGAAGAAGGCGGTTTAACGAGCCACGCAGCAGTAGTAGGATTAAATTTAGGGGTTCCTGTAATCGTAGGTGCTCACAATGCTACAGAGCAATTTGAAGATGGTGAAGTAATTACTGTAGATGCGACACGCGGGAATATTTACAAAGGACATGCAAGTATTTTATAATAAATAGGTAAGAAGATGAGAAGGGGTATTAAGTTATTCCTTCTCATTTTTTATGAAAAAGTTGGTTAGTTGGTTAAAAATGGAGGAAAGTATGTTAAAAATATTGATCTTATTACTAATCATTGTCCCTGCTTTAGAAATTGGAGTTTTAATTCTTTCCGGTAGTACGATTGGGGTTCTCTGGACGATATTATTGGTCATTGTAACAGGGGTACTAGGAGCTTGGTTAGCGAAAAAAGAAGGATTGCAGACGATACGTCTTGCGCAACTCCAATTACAGCAAGGGCAAATTCCTAGTGGAGTTCTTTTAGATGGTCTATGTATTTTAGTTGGTGGAGTTGTCCTGCTAACACCTGGCTTTATTACCGATGCGATTGGTTTCTTTTTACTCTTACCGAATACACGAGCGATCGCAAAAGCATTTTTACAAAAAATATTTAATCAAATGGTCCAAAGTGGCTCTATTATTTTTATTAACAGACGCTAAATCAAAAATGCTGATTAAAACACGACTTAGAGCGTAATTTTATTCAGCATTTTTTGTTTGGAAAAATTAGTTTGTTGGTTAGTTGGTTAACGAGTTTGAAATAACCAATTTTTTAAATCGCGAAATACGTGAGCTTTATGAATGGCGTGAATAAAGACTAGGACTATCGGACCGATTAATAATCCTAAAAAACCGAATAATTTATAACCAACAAACAAAGAAAGTAGAGTTGCAAGTGGATCGACACCAATGTTTGACGATAATATTTTCGGTTCCATAATTTGCCTTTGAACTACGACGATTCCGTAAAGAACGGAAAGTCCGATCGTCAGTGACAGTTGTCCAGAGAAAAATGTGTACAAGATCCACGGAATAAAAATCAACCCTGTTCCTAAATATGGAAGTAAGTCAACAAATGCGATAAGCAAAGCAATAGTTATTGGATAGTCAACTCTTAAAAAGATTAATCCAGCTAAAACGATAAAACATGTAATAGAAATGAGTGTTAACTGGGCAAAAATAAAGCCTACAAACGCTTTTTTCAAGCTAACAGTTACTTCTTTTGTTTTTTCGGCGATGAGATTAGGTACCCACTTTCTAAATAGAAAAACGAGTTTATACCAATCTTTACTAATAAAAAAAGTCGCTAATAAAGAAAAAATAATAACAGTAGCTAAGTTCGGTAACCCTAATAAAAAGTCAGATATACCTGTTAATATAGAGTGGGTTGTGTTACTTAAATTTGTTGTTAATTGAACAGTAATCGTTTCAATGTAAGCTAATATTGTCGCTTGATGTTCGCTATCTAAAGAATAGAACATTGCTGATATTTGTTCGTAAATAGGAATAACTTTTCCTGTAAATATTTCTTTCATTTCAAATATAATGGTTTGCAAATGAAAAGGGACTGAATGTGATAAATAATTTGTTCCCATGATAATTTCAGAAATAATAATTGTAATTGCACCGATAATTAAAGCAATTAATAGAAGTAAACTAAGTGATACAGCAAGCCACCGTACTATATTGAGTCTTTCTTGCAAGAAATTCACGAAAGGATTTATTAAAAATGCTATCGCTAGACCAATGGCAAATGGATAGGCAGTCTTAAATAAAAGAAAAACTATTAAAATAACAGATGTGAATATCAATAAAACGATAAGGAGTCTCATTAATATCTGAAAGTAATTAGAAGTCATATTTTTCTCCTTTCGATATATTTGTTGGTTAGTAGGTAGTTGGTTAGTTGGAAAGCTGAAAGTTGGAAAGGTACAACTCGTTTTTACATGTTACCTCGTGTCGATTGTGTCATGGTCGTTTTGTATGAAAAAGGAACGAGTAATTTCGTGAACGGGCCTCTAAAATTCGTTAGAAGTTTACAGCGAAGAGAAGGAAATTGCTCGTTCTTTTCCATATTAGTTGGTGACGGTTACCGTCATGAGCGTTTTCTATGTAAAAAGGAGGGCGATTTTCCTGAACGAGCCTCTGAGATTCGTTAGAAGGTCACAGCGAAGTGAAGAAAATCGCCCGACTTTTACATGTTAGATGGTGACGAGTAGGACGTCATGATGGTTTTTATGAAAATGTCCGGACGAGTAGGTTTTACTTTATTAACTCTATTAAATAGTTATGGCTTGTATCCATTTTTTAGACCTGTTATCGTAGTGGTACGTTCGAAAAGAATAATTAATCTTTCAAAAAATTGACAAGATTATATATTGAAAGTTGGCTAAATTACAAATTATATGATAATATAAAAATGGTACGGCCTACCAAGGAAGGATGCATCCCTTTTGATTACGCAAGCAAGTGCATTTATGCTAATTTTACTTTTAATTGGTATCATTGCCAAAAATCAATCTTTAGTTGTAGCAGTAGTAGCTCTTCTAGCTATTAAATGGATTGGATTAGGAGAAAAGGCATTTCCTTTAATTCAACAAAAAGGTATAAATATTGGAGTTACAATTATTACAATTGCAGTATTAGTACCAATAGTCACCGGACAGATTGGCTTTAGAGAATTAACTGAAGCGATGAAATCTACATATGCTTGGATTGCGTTAGGTGCGGGGATATTTGTTGCTATTGTTGCAGCAAATGGGGTAGAGTTATTACAATCTGATCCGCATATTACCGCAGCACTAGTTTTTGGGACGATTTTAGCTGTAGCTATTTTTAATGGTGTAGCAGTTGGTCCATTGATTGGAGCTGGTATTGCTTATATGGCGATGAAACTAGTTGAGTTTTTTAGTACATTAGGCTCTTAAGTCTAATCCTAGTGAAAATTTTCACAAGAATTAAAATAGTCGGAATTTATTTTTAAATTTAAAGTTCACAAAACTGTGAAAAATGTTTATAATTGAAATTAGTTAGAAAACTCTTTAAACATCATAAAAGTTTTATGAAAAAAGAGTAGGTTCAAAAAGGCCTAAAGATTACTACTAAATATTGCTGACGATTCCGAACAATTATGTTCAAATGGGAACAAATAAATATTTTACTATAGTTATAATCCGTATTATTGGGTTAAAGATTAATAGATTTAACTTTCGTCGTCGGCAACCAACTACTGTAAGGACTTTTTGAACTGTCTTCTTCGTTCAAGCATGACAAGTTTGTTTTAAAAATCATTCTATTTGTAAAGGAGAGGTTGAAAAATGAGTACTACTCGTGGTCTTGAAGGTGTTGTTGCAACAACGTCGAGCGTAAG
>SKOL01000640.1 GCA_007120055.1 Anaerobacillus sp. | reverse complement strand
CTGGTGATTCTGATAAAATTTCTAAATCTGGTATTCTCTCAATATCTTCTCTTCTCACTTCTGTATATCTAGATTGTGGAACGATGTACTCATCATCAAACCCACGTAATAAGTTTACATTACTAGTCGTAATTGTGTGCGGAAAAACCCCAAATACCTTTTCTTTTAAAACATATTTCGGCACTTCGTAATGGTGGTATAAACCAGCTTGAGCACCCCAACATATATGTAGTGTTGAAGTAACATTGGAAACAGACCAATCCATAATTTGTTTTAATTCGTTCCAATAATCTACTTTTTCAAACGGGAGCTGTTCAATCGGTGCTCCAGTAATGATCATCCCATCAAACTTTCGCTCTTTGATCTCATCAATGGTTTGATAAAATGTGGTTAAATGATGCTGTGATGTATTTTTTGATTGATGCGTATCAGGGTGAATAAAGGCCACTTCAACTTGTAATGGTGTATTACCGAGCAAACGAAGTAATTGTGTTTCCGTTACTTCTTTTACAGGCATTAAATTTAAAATGACAATTTGTAACGGACGAATATCTTGACTAAAAGCTCTACTTTCATCCATGACGAAAATATTTTCATTAAGTAAAATTTCTTTTGCGGGTAATGCATCTGGAATTTTTATCGGCATTAAACGTCACTCCTCAACTCAGCTAACTCATTTTTATATAATATGGATATGAAACATCGCCTAAAGGAAAAATATAATTACTAACAGTTTAATGAATTTCATAGTTCATTATTTCCGCCAATAAGATCAATATATAGTTGCGTAAAAACCATTCGCAAACTATATATTGCGTGATGTGGCTCATTTTTCGTAATTATGAAATTCACTCAGTTATGATGTAAAAATACAATAAACCCTTTTAAGTATTTAAGTTATCATGTTTTTATAAAATTCGCAATTATTTCTTTAGCGATATGACGAGGTAAAGGAGAGAAATATGAAAATTCGTTTAGAAATCGTCTACCAACTGAAGGTAGGGAAAAAACAATATGAATTAACGACAGATTTTCTTTCAATTCAAGAAGCATTATATTTAAGTGAAGACATTGAAAAGACAGGAAGAGTCACAAAAATTGATTATATTGATGAAACAGGGGCGACTTGGCTTCCTAAACAACTAAGAAAATATTTAGAAAGCTTGAAAGAAGAACCACACAATATCGTTGTTTACTTTGACGGTGGTTATAACGAAGAACAACGTATGTCAGGTGTCGGAATTGTTATTTATTACGAACAAAATGAAAAATATTATCGCTTACGTAAAAATCAACTTTTAGAACAGCTCTCCTCAAATAATGAAGCCGAATTTGCGGCGTTATGGACGGCAATCGTCGAGTTAGAAACATTAGGAGTGCACCATTTGCCAATAACAATTAAAGGCGACTCTCTTGTTGTCATTAACCAAGCAAAAGGAGAATGGCCTTGCTATGAGGAAGAACATAACCGCTGGCTAGACCGTATTGAAGAAAAAACTGCCGAGCTAGGTTTGAACGTTAGTTACGAACCAATCAGTAGGGACAAAAATAAAGAAGCCGATCAGCTTGCTTCACAAGCTCTTTCTGAAACTTTTATTGACGCAACGAGTGAAGTGAAGGGGTATAAATAACTAGGGGAAAAGCAATTTACTATTGCCATCTAATAGATGTTTGAAGAAATACCATCTCAATGAATTTCATAATTCATTATTCTCGCCACTAAGAGCAATATATAGTTGCGTCAAAACATTCGCAAACTATATATTGCGTGATGTTGCTCATTTTTGGTAATTATGAAATTCACTCAAGTAATGTTTCAGTCTTAATGTAACCTTTCTTTCGGAATTCCACTTAAAAAGGACACATTGAAGCTCTCAACGTATTCTTCAGAAATTCCACTGACGAAGGACATATTAAAAGCTTCAATGTGACGTTATTACAACGAATTTATTCGATCAATTAACCGAAGTGCTAACTGATTATCAACACGGGTTTCACCTAATGGCTGCGGAACTCTTCCGTAGTCTTCGTGGTGAAAATCAGAACCGCCAGTCCTTAATAAAGATAAATCAAGGTTTGTTTCGATTTTCGTAGTTAATTTTTCATAATGTCTTTGCACTTCAAGATCGTGATCACGATGATATACTTCAATCCCGTGTAAAAGCCCCGTTTCAACCCATTCACTTATTTTTTCATCTAAGTTGTAATAAACAGGGTGAGCTAAAATCGCTACCCCTTTCGTTGCTTTAATCCAATTTAGCGCTTCTCGTGGAGTCATTTCTCGTTGTTTTTTTACATAACAAGGTTTCCCTTCCCCTAAGTATAGATCAAAAGCTTCGGCGACTTCTTTAACGACTCCCATTCGAACTAATACTTTAGCAACGTGGGGTCTGCCTATACTACCACCGTCAGCTTCTTTTAGAATTTCTTGCTCATTTAACTGAATATTAAGCTCAGAAAACTTACTAACCATTTCTTGCATCCGCTTTTCTCTCATGATTTGTTGCTCTTTCAGCATTTCTAGAAACGGTTTATCATCAATATCAATTCCATAACCTAAAATATGGACACCAACACCACTTTCCTTTGTAGAAAATTCAATACCAGGAATTACGGTTATTTGATGCTTTTTAGCTTCACTCGCCGCTTCCTTTACACCTGCTACTGTATCATGATCGGTAATCGCAATATATTGTAAGCCTACTTCCTTACATTTCAACACTAACTCTTTCGGTGAATAGCCACCATCAGAAGCCGTCGTATGTAAATGCAAATCAGCATTTCGTGAAGTATTATTCATTCAACTCACCTTCGTTTCACCAATGTATTCGTCAGTCTTTTCCAACGACAAACCTTTGAATTATATATCCCTAACCAAAATTATCCCAATATAACAGTTTCAGGTTGTAACTCAAAACTCAAAACTCAACACTCAACACTCAAAACTGAAAACTACCTCCACCAATCATCATAAATAGTAACAGCACCTTGACGCTTATGCTCTGTCACCTTATACTTTGCTTGAATATTATCTTTAATATCGCTAGCAACTTGTTTTCCTTCTAAGTAATCATCAATATCGTCATATGTAAAACCTAAAGCTACCTCATCAGGCAATCCGGGTTTATCATCTTCTAAATCGGCCGTTGGAACTT
>SKOL01000777.1 GCA_007120055.1 Anaerobacillus sp. | reverse complement strand
CCATTGACTCATCAGGACTCATTTTAAAAGTATCTTTATATTCGCTTTGTTCTTTTAAGCTTTTAATATTAGGGAAACCACGGTTAAATTCGATGAGAAAGCGATGATTGGTTTGTTTTAATTCGATGTTTTTTAGGATGTCTTTTTCATATTGATATTCAAAAGGTCCTCGGGCAACTAAACCTCTTGAATCAGTTGTACACTCATCTAGTACTCCTTCGGTAGCATTGGCAAATTCGATAATTTGACAGTCCATGCTATAGCGACAGAAAGTGCGCCATTGCAAATCTTTCGGAACTGGAAAAGGAAAGTTATCAGCTATTATTTTTTTGTCATCAATCGCTATTTCGATGATTGTTTTGTGCTTTCTAATAAAATCAAAGTCATATAAAAAGAACAAAGGTAAATAAGATGGATTTTCTGTAGAACTTCCAACAGGTGCTAAAAGGTTGATTGTTTTCGACTTTTTCTTCGAATGCTCTGTAATATTGACGTTAATCTCGCGTTCAGCTTTATCAGTGAATGTAAATGATATCGTTGTACACCCGTTTTCTTTGTGCAAAACGGCATTTTTAATGACGACTTTTTTTTGCTCACCTAAGCCTTTGCCGACGACGTAAAACTTTCATTTTCTACATCGTTTAAGCTCACATCATTGTAAACATCAACATAACCATCGTGGCGATAAGCAATGACCCGGTAGCCTTTCCCATAAATTTCATCATCAAAATATTGTGGCTCCAAACCTAAATAAACACTGTCGGGATTTTTTTCGAAATTGATCAGTGCTAGCTTTTTCATTGGATTGTATGTCAATCCAAACGGAATAACGACCGTTTGTGTTGATGAGTCTACACTACTTTCCTTTTGCGAAACTTCCATTACATCAACTCCCTACCTGTGTGACCGCTTCTATAAAACTCACGTCACTTTTGCAGTTCATGTAAGCATATTCGCCAACTACAAAAAACTTCCTTTTAAAAAGGAAGTTTGAAGCGTTTTTTTAAGCAACGCACATAACTTTTTTACCAGCTCAGTTGATTAACTAGTACAATTAAATCTCTTGCTTGGTCATCGTTCAAATGCCAATCACCGATCTCACTCTTAATGTCATCAAGTGTGACATAGCCTTTCACTAATCCGTTCAATCGAGCAGTAATCGTTGCATCTGTAAAATCGGCTTCGGTTGGAAAAATGCGTTTCAACATTTCAACGGCGTTACCATAACGTTTCAAATAATATTTCTGGTGATAATCTTCAGCTCGATAAAATTTCTCGCAAGGTGCTATTTCGGTTTTAATTTTACCCTCTAAAGTCCGCTCCCACTCTCGCTTCGTTTTCTCAACTAATTCTTTTTGAGTTCCATTATGATAAAGGAGAAGCGACATATATTGCCGCCCACCATAAAATTGACCTCGCAACGGATTATGATTTTTCCAAAAAAGCTGTAAAAGCTCTTCATAAGAGATGATTGTAGGATCAAAGTCCATTTCGATCGTTTCTGTATGATCATCCATTTTTCGGTAAGTTGGGTTAGCGCTCGTTCCTCCAGAATATCCTACGCGTGTTTTTATCACTCCAGGCAAATGCCCAAACTGAGCATCTGGTCCCCAAAATCATCCCATCCCGAACGTTGCGGTTTCAACATTTTCGGCTTGCATATTAAGGATCATTCAGACGCCTCCTCTTTAAACATCACTTCATATTCCCCATAACCTTCTTTTTGTAAATCTTGTTTCGGAATAAACCGTAAAGCTGCAGAGTTAATACAATATCTGAGGCCTCCCGCTTCTCTCGGACCATCATTAAAAACATGACCAAGATGGGAGTCACCGTATTTACTACGCACTTCTGTACGGATCATGCCGTGAGTCTTATCTGTCTTGTCGGTAATATGATAGTGGCTAATCGGTCGTGTAAAGCTCGGCCAACCACACCCAGCATCATATTTGTCTTTCGAACTGAAAAGAGGTTCTCCAGAAACGATGTCAACATATATTCCTTCGCCTTCGTGGTCGTAAAACTCGTTCATAAACGGGCGTTCCGTCCCATTATTTTGTGTCACTTCAAACTGCACTGGTGAAAGTTCGGACTTCAGTTTGTTTAGATCCTTTTCGACTCTCCACTTACTTTCCGTAAAGTCTTTTCGCCCCGACCCTTCGTAATATTTTTTATAATGGAAAGAATTTTTCTTATAATAGTCTTGGTGTTTTTCTTCGGCTCGGTAAAATGGCTTTGCAGGCAAAATATCAGTTACGATCGGTTTTGAAAATTTGTTGCTTGCCTCAAGAGCTCGCTTCGAATCTTCAGCTAACTTTTTTTGCTCTTCATTATGATAGTAAATCGCCGTTTTATATTGTTCACCACGGTCAAAAAACTGACCACCTTCATCGGTTGGATCAATATTGCGCCAAAAAATTTCTAATAATTTTTTATAAGGAAAAACCGTTGGATCAAACGTAATTTGAATCACTTCTCGATGCTCAGTGGTTCCAGACACTACCTCTTCATATGACGGATTTTCAGTCGCTCCACCTGAGTACCCTGATACAACTTCATGGATCCCAGGAAATTCATCAAACGGCTTCACCATACACCAGAAGCATCCTCCTGCAAACGTTGCTTTTTCTAAATGTTTATTCATCTAACGTCACCTCGGTTATTTTTTCGACCAAATTGGCTTTTTAATAATAGTATGAGCAATCCCAATGACATTCACTTAACGTAATGACAATGAATGTTTTCTTTTTAAACAGTACACTTATAAATATTTAAGATTATAAACATTATATTTTATTAAGTATCTTTTTACAAAAATTCGAACTTTAATTGATAGTTGGTTAGATGTTAGTCGCTAGTTGGTTTGGATAATCGTCTGGAACTTTTCCACCCCACAAAAAAGGATACACATTCAATTTAATGAACGTGTATCCTTAATTTAGGCAGCCTAAACTTTGTTGTTATTCGATTATGCTGCATCTTTTTGTTTTATATTGAACTTACTTGTAACCATTTGTCGTAAATAAGGAATTATCCAACGGTCACCACCGAATTTTCCTGCGTTATATCCTGCTGCTAAAATAAACATTGAGATTAATAACATCCAAGGGTTTGATGAAACAGTTCCTGCGAACATGAATGAGAAGTTCATCACT
>SKOL01000143.1 GCA_007120055.1 Anaerobacillus sp. | reverse complement strand
TAGTTCGTTTATCTGTGGGGTTAGAAGCTTGGGAAGATATCCGTGATGATATTCAACAAAGCCTCGACCAAATGGCTAAGGATGAAAATAAATAAGAACGTACTATTTCTATAAAGTAATTGAGATAGCGTTTACAAAAGAAGATTAAAAAGGTGACCTGTTAAGACTTTGCTTAATGGGTCACCTTTTGCTTGCGCTTTTCTTATGCGATCATTATTTATAAGTTTGTTGTTTAATAGTATAGGCGGAACTACATCTTTTATTTAGCGATAGGCCCCTCAACCGCCACTTTTTCTTTGTTTTTAAAGCTTACTTTGGGAGCTTTTTGATTCATACTGAGATAAACGCCAATAAAAATAAATAAGCTTCCGATAAAAAATGTTGCGGTTAACTGTTCTTTTAAGAAAAGCCAACCGAAAAAGCTTCCGACAACTGGTTGTAAAAAGAAGAATAACCCTGCTTGGTGTGCTGGGGTGAGTTGCAAACCCTTATTCCAACTAAATAATGCGAGCGCCGTTGAAATAATTCCTACATATAACACGCTTAAAATGATTGGTACACTAAACAAATCGCTAAAGTGCCATTGGTTGATCTCGACAAAAATGGGTGGGAAAGAAAAAATCGTCGCAAGCATAATACCGACAGTCGTGATTTGTAATGGTGAATAGTAGCGCGACGCTTTTCTTGAAATCACTGAATAATAGCCCCACGTAACCGAGGCGATGATTAAGATGAAAATACCAAGTCCTTGTTCCCCGTAACCACCAGCTCCTGGAACGCCGATAATGACAAAAATGCCAATCGTCGCTAACACCATCGATACTACTTGTGTTTTATTCATTTTTTCCTTCAAAAGAAAAATCGCAAATAAAGATAAAAATAGAGGCGACAGTGTTGTAATTAATGACCCCATATGTGCAGAGGTTAAATTAGTCCCGACGAATTGAGCTGCAATCGAGACGAAATACCCGACGAAACCAACTTGAATGAGTAAACTACGTTTTTCTTTTAAGTACAAAGGAATGCCTTTATAAAAGCAAATCAACCATAGTACGACTGAAGCCATTGCATAACGAATAAAAAGTAAAGTCATCGGTGGGATCGTATCAAAAGTAAATTTACTGATAACGTATAGTCCGCCCCAAATAGCTGCCGCTAACGATAAATAAAATGGACCTAGAAATGATTTAATAATACCATTCCTCCTTTTTGAAAAGTGGTTAAGTTTATGTTAACCGATTGGAGTAGGAAATTCTTATCTTAATTTAAGCTGAAATTTATCTTTTTTTATTTGTTCAATTTAATTGCTATTTTAGTGGTGAAATAGATGTTTATTTATTAGATTTACGATATTGTTGAGGCGTCATTTGCTCAAACTGTTGAAAAAGTCGTGTTAAAGAAGATTGATACTCATAACCGACGAGATTGGCAATCGATAGTAACGATAAATTTGTTTCTAATAGTAATTGTTTCGCCTTTTTTAACCGTAAAGTTTGAATGTATTTTTTAGGACTCATATGATATTGCTCTTTAAACCACTGTCCGTAATAAGCCACTTGATAATGTTCTAATGCAGCTAGTTTTTCGGTTGAGATTGGTTGATCGTAGTTGTCGTGAATGTATTGAATCGATCTTGGTAAATTGTTTTCTGCAAGTAGCTGTGAAATGTAGTGCATTAAGTCATGGACTCGACTATGTTTTCCTTTTTCATTTAACTCATTAAGTAATAAAGAACGAATCGCTAGCCAGTAATCATTTAAATCGATGACTTGGCCTTGTGGATCAATGTTGATATTATTTACTTTTGCTAAAAGAAAGTAAGGTATATCAAGAACAATAAATTCATTTCGCTCTAATGAGTAGTAAGAATGTTCACAGTCCGGAGGTAAAAACAAAAGCCTCTGTTCATTTAAAGTGATTTGCTTTTGTGATGTGCCGATATGCAAGTCACCATGAAGAGGAATTAAAAGCTGGTAATAATCATGAACATGTTCGTTTTTAACATTTGAATAAGACCTACGCTCACAAACCGTTTTTTTGATTGTGCTCAAAAAACTCACCCCGTATCTATTTTACTAGATGAAGTTTATTTATTATACGGTTTTATTTAAAAATTCATAAAAAACAGAAAAATAAAGAGGAGTATTTGCATACAAAGCGCGCATGACGAAGCATCGCCACCATTTAATATAGAAAAGTCGAATGATTTCCTTCACTTCGCTTTGACCTTCTTCCGAATCTCAGAGGCTCGTTCACGAAATCATTCGCCTTTTTTTATATATAATCCTCATGACGGCATGCCTGGCTCCACCAGCTAATATAGAAAGTTGGGCGAGGACTCAAACCACTAACCAACAAACTACGCTTTTACACAAAAAAAGAAGCCGAATGATCCGACTTCTTTTAAGCGATTAAAAGTTATTTTTATTTTTCTATAATGTGCAAGAAGTGATAACTTATGAGGATCTTAATGAAGTAAGTTTGATCATGTATAGATAGCAAACTAATTTGATTATATATAAGGAAACTACATATTTGATTTATAGAGGTGAGATTAACGGAAAACAATTTTGGGTAAATTGCTAGTTTGGGAGAAATATATAATAGTAGTAACGCGATTATAGGGTTGGAGTTGTATACTAAATAAACAGATCTTAAAACGAATGTTTTTAGCTATATGAATGAAAAATAATAGTTGTTTTGTTAATTCAGTTATGGTAAATTTATAAACCGAGCAAAAAACTACACTATTTTAACTGAGTGATTATTTAAAAAGGTACTTGCGGAGAATTAATTATCGTGATATAGTATTACTTGTCGGTTATTGAGCTACAGACAATATATTTTTGTTCCTTCATCAAAACTTTTAAAAAACACTTGCGCAGAATTGATTGTTTTGTTACAATTGTTCTTGTCGCTGCAAACATGCAGACGAAACGTTATCAAAAAAGTTGTTGACGCAAGCAAGTTATCCTGATATAATTAAATTCTTGTTGTTGAAAATGGTAACGAGGGAATTTAGAAGCGAAGAGATATGAAGTTTATAAATTACCAGATCGTCCTTTGAAAACTGAACACACAGCCAAGCGAATTAAGATAGGTGGAAGACAGCACTTAATAGTGAAGTCTGAAACTTTAAAAAGAGATATAAAAATCTCGTCAATG
>SKOL01000160.1 GCA_007120055.1 Anaerobacillus sp. | reverse complement strand
TTTCCGGAATTTTTGAACATTCTTAATAGATCAAAAGAGTCTATCTTTTCTATTATCTGCATAAAGATAGTAAAAAAGGATTTTTAAATTGGAGGGATTACATGTCTATCGTTCGTCAAGATGCTTGGACAAATGATGAAGACTTAGTGTTAGCTGAAGTCGTGTTAAGGCATATCCGTGAAGGGAGTACTCAATTATCTGCTTTTGAAGAGGTTGGGGAACGCTTATCAAGGACTGCTGCTGCTTGTGGATTTAGATGGAATTCTTGTGTAAGAAAAAAATATGATGCTGCGATTGCGATTGCTAAAAAACAGAGAAAGAACTTAAAGAAAACGAAACTTTCTGATGAACATAAAGATTGTGATGTTGAAGTATCAGAAGAGATTGCAGAAGTAATAAAGCCGAAGTTGGAAGTAGCGAAAAACGAAATGCCCACGGAAAATGTCAGTATAGACGATGTCATTAATTTTCTAGTAGCTAAAAAAGATTTGTTATCGTCAAATGACGATATCGAAAGCGAGAATAGAGAGTTGAAACAAACAGTCGCTGACCTTTCTAATGAAAAAGAAAAATTAGAGAAGGCTCTTTTGGATCTCCAAGAAAATTATGAAACGATGAAGCAAGATTATAAATTATTAATAGACATAATGGACCGTGCTAAACAAATGTCTGTAACGAAAAATTAATCATGAAACTCACTCAAGTTCAAAAGTAAAGGGATTGACATGAATGTCAATCCCTTGTTTTTTATACGTTAAGAAAATTAGAGTACCACTGAGGACTTTCGCCTTTATTCTTGTTCACTAACGCCTTCTGGAAACCACACATAAGGATTTTCGCCACGGTCCCTTTCCTGTTGGTATGTAAGACCGCTAAAGTCCATTTTTGTCCAGAATTCATCTGAACGTTGACGAGCGTTTGTTTTAACTGGTAGTTTGAAACTTTTTGCAAAGTTAACTAAAGCTTCGCCGAGACCTTTGCCACGATAAGGCTCTAAAACTTCTAATTTCCATAATTCTAAATAATCTTGCTTCGGTTCAAAGTAAAAATCATATTTTTTATCAATTCGATATAAGCTCATTCTAGCTACTAATTTATTGCCGTAGTAGATTCCGTAAAAAGGAGACTCGCTATCACCTTCAATGATGTTGGCTCTTAAGTCTTCTTTCATTGATAACTCCTGAGCGCCATACTCTCTGAAATTTTCAAACTCCTCTAGAGTTTTATAATTAATTAGTAAGCGCTTAATTTCTAAATTTTCCATAATTTCCCCTCCACATCAAATTTTGAATTTTTAAAACCTTTACATTCTTATTTTACTACAAAAACATTATATAGTTGTCTATAAATTTAAATTTATTAAAAAAATTATTAAAATGCAAATAAAATGTACCTTATTTTCAATCCCTTTGGTGATGAAATATCAACATGAAGGTTTTGTATGAAAAAAGGCGGATGATTTCGTGAACGAGCCTCTGAGATTCGTTAGAATATGCTCCTGCGGTTACTCGTCGCAAAGCTCTATGATGTATTCTCTATGAAGTTACTCATGATGTAATTGAGGTCAGTGGCTTTACAACGAAGAGAGGGAAATTGCTCGTTCTTTTCCATGTTAGATGGTGACGTTACCTCGTTATTGAAGGGTGTATAAAGGGATGAAAGATTTGTTAATTTTATAGTACTTTGGTTTAGTAGTAATGCTATAATTTATTTTAAATGGAAGGGCTGTTTTTTATGAATTGATAAGAGCCAAATGAAATGAAGGTGGAGGTTCAATGAATACTATTGGAATTATCGGTGGAGGTTCTATAGGGCTTCTTTTTGCTGCGTACTTAAGCGAGTTACGTATAAATGTTAAAATTTATACGAGAACAAAAGCACAAGCGAGAAAGTTAAATAGAGAAGGCTTAATTTTAAGGAAAGGAAAAGTTGTTAAAAAATATGATGTAGAAGCTGTTGTTTGTTCTGAAGTTGAACAATTCGATGATGAGGTTGTTTTTGTGGCTGTTAAAGAGTATCATTTACAAAAAATTTTTCCTCATATTTTAAAATCTAGTGATAAAATGAAATCTGTCGTTTTTTTACAAAATGGGATGGGGCATGTAAAGCTTTTAAATAGGTTGACTTGTAAAATAGATAATATATTTATCGGAATTGTTGAGCATGGGGCGTTAAAAAAGTCTGATAATGAAGTGTGTCATACTGGTGAGGGCGAACTAAAGATTGGCTGCTATCAACAAAAAAGTGTCCTAAGTTATAACTTGTGGAATGCTTTAAACACTGTTAAGTTTTCTACATCGCAGCACGAAAATTGGTTAGAGATTATGGAAAAAAAATTAGTCGTTAATGGGGTCATAAACCCTCTCACTGCCATTTTTAATGTGAGAAATGGAATGCTCATAAAAAATAGTTATTATTTTCAATTGATGAAAAAATTATTTGAGGAAATATCACTCGTAATTAAATGTAACGATAATGATTGGGATAATATTGTTAAAATTTGCGAAAAAACCGCTCAAAACCAATCTTCGATGGCGAAAGACATTATAGATGGTAGACAAACGGAAATTGATGCTATTAGTGGGTTCATACTCGAAAAGGCAGACGAGCAGGGGCTATCCTTGCCAAATAACTTATTTGTATACAATAGTATTAAAGGAATGCAGTTACAAAGAAAGGGGGAAGGCGATGAGTAACGTTTTTGCTTCAATTTTAGCTACATTTATAACATTACCGGTTTTTGCCTTTTATTTAATTTATATTGTCAACGTAAAAAGAACTAAAAATAAAAAAGCGTCTTTGAAGTTAGCGGTAGACGGTTCAACGATTTTATTTATTTTTTCGGTTTATTATATCGCTCTAGAAATATGGGGAGAATCCTATTTTTGGTTAATAATTACTACCGTTCTTTTAGTAGCAATTATTTTTACAGTCATTCATTGGAAATTGCAGCATGATATCCAGTTAGGAAAATTGTTTAAAGGAATTTTACGGTTTAACTTCTTACTATTTTTCGTTGCTTATTTTTTGTTGAGTATATACGGTTTATTTGTGCGTATTGTCTTAACAACATAAGTTTAAGGACATAAAGGAGCTTTGTTGGCGAAATAATTAATCCCGTGCTATACTCTAACTATTTACAAACAAACCAACCTACAATTTATTTTTACATTAATGAATTTCATAATTCAATATTATCGCCATTAAGTAAATATATGTAGTTTCGCTAAATCGTTCGCAACTACATATATTTTTATATGGCTCAATTTAGGTGATTATGAAATTCACTCACATAAGAAAGAGAGGTGGAATAGCTTGGAGGTAGTAGAAATAAATCATAAAAGAAATTCCAAATTAATGGAGGATTATTTTGAGGGTGCATCTCAAATTGAATCTTTTTTTGACTACCCTTATCACAAATCGGATAACTACATAAGAAGATCAAAAGAATTACAGACGCGTGACTATGAAAGAAGTAAAATTACGAAACGACTATTAGCATTTAATCAAAAATATAATTGTTCAAGTGAGACCGTTGTTAATATAGAGAAGCTATTAAAACGAAACTCAGTAACTGTTGTTGGTGGTCAACAAGCTGGAGTGTTAACTGGCCCGCTTTACACGATACATAAAATCATTACAATCGTTCAGCAAGCGAAAGAGCAGGAGGAAAAGTTGGGTATCCCTGTAGTTCCGGTCTTTTGGATTGCTGGGGAAGATCACGATTTTGATGAAGTTAATCACGTACATAGTGTTAAAGTAGCAAAACTGTTTAAACGTAAAGTTGAGCAACAAAATGATTTGAAGCAATCAGTTTCGGATATACATATTGATAAGCATGCGATCAATAAACTTATTGAAGAAGTTCTTCGCGATAATAAGGAAACAGAAAATACGGTTGAACTTAAAGAGTTGATTGAAAAATCACTTCAAGAAAGTAAGACTTATACCGACCTTTTTAGTTTTCTCATTCATGGATTATGTAAGAGAAGCGGAATTGTCTTACTTGATGCTCATGATGAAGAGTTTAGAAAGTTAGAAGTTCCCTTTTTTGAACAGTTAATTAAGAAAAATGAGCGTTTAAATGAAATGTTTTTAAATGGAGCGAATGCCCTTTACAACCAAGGGTATGGAGAACCGATTGAGCGAAGTGAGAACAACTCGCATTTGTTTTATCACTTGAACGGAACTAGGTTGTTGTTACAAAAAACGAAAGATGGCCACTTTGCAGATAAAAGAGGATACGTTCATTTTTCTGAAACTGAACTTCTCGAGCTTTTAGTAAAAGAGCCTCAAAACTTTAGTAA
The DNA here is from genome assembly GCA_007120055.1 of Anaerobacillus sp. Next base: position 7,396 of record SKOL01000160.1, on the reverse strand, counting down.
CAATGTTGTGACGAGGCCGTTAATGCAAGAATTCCTTTTACCAGTATTAACTTTTGTTGCGGGGCCTGGAGAGGTTGCCTATTGGGCAACTTTAAAAGAAGTATTTCATTTGTTCAATTATAAAGTGCCACCAGTTGTTCCGAGACTTTCAATAACACTGATCGAACCAAAGGTTGAAAAAACATTAGCACAGTTTGGCTTATTAGCCGAAGAAGTGATGATAAAAGGTGTTACATCTGTTCGTGGTCAGCTATCTTTTTGGGATGAAAAAGAACAAATTGAGGAAACGTTACACGAAGTCCTTAGTGATGTGGAAAGAATTCATCAACCTTTAAAAGATCTTGTGGCTGTTTATGATAAAGGGTTGGAAGCTATGGCACATAAAAATGAACGAATGCTAAAAAAAGAAATTACCTTTCTAGCACGAAGACTAGAAAAAAGTGTTCGACAAAACTATGAGCATGAGCTCTTAAATTTCGACCTTATTGAAGCGAATGTAATACCTTATGGTGGTTTACAAGAACGTAGTTTAAATATTGTCAAATACGTTAATGAGTATGGTTTTGATTTTATAGAGCGATTATTTGAGCTGCCACTACAATTAAATGAAAAACATAAATTAATCTTTTTAAAATGACAAAAAAATAGGAAAAACCGTTAATCAATAAAAATTTGACGAATGAAAACCCTGTGACAAAAGCAGGGTTTTTGTTTGTTTTAAAGAATTTTTAAAAATAAAGTGGTAGAAAGTGGGGGGATGTGGTATTTTAGAGATATAAAGTGGGGAGAGGGGGAACTTCACATGTTTATGGGGGAATATCACCATACCATTGATGAAAAAGGAAGAATGATTATTCCTGCAAAATTTCGTGAAGAATTAGGCCCCAACTTCGTAATTACCCGAGGATTAGATCAATGCTTATTCGTTTACCCGGAAAGTGAATGGAAGCAATTAGAACAAAAATTAAAGGCTCTTCCTTTTACTAAAAAAGATGCTAGAGCTTTTACGCGTTTTTTCTTTTCTGGGGCAACTGAATGTGAGTTAGATAAACAAGGAAGAGTGAATATTTCTTCGCCGTTACGTAAATATGCCGGATTAGAAAAAGAATGTATAGTGATCGGTGTTTCCAATCGTGTTGAGGTTTGGAGTAAGTCAACATGGGAGGAGTATTTTGCCGAGTCTGAAGATTCATTTAGTGAGATCGCTGAAGGGATTGTCGATTTTGATCTTTAAAGTTGATGAGCAAAACGATTTTCTAGTTCATTTAGGATAAACGGCTCTCGTTTGTTGCAACATAGAAGAAGTACTAGAGTTTGATTAAGAGGTGTTTATTATGTTCGATCATATTACAGTGTTAAAAGAAGAATCTGTTGCAGCGTTAAATATTAAAAAAGACGGTATTTATGTTGATTGTACTCTTGGTGGAGCGGGGCATTCTGAACTGATTTTATCTCAATTGTCAAGTTCAGGGCATTTGTTTGCCTTTGATCAAGATGAGACTGCGATCAGACATGCCGAAGAGAAGTTAAAGCAATACGAGGGACAGTTCACGATTATTAGGAGTAATTTTCGTCATTTAGAAGAGGAATTAACAAATCGTGGTATTACTGCTGTAGACGGTATCTTATTTGATCTTGGCGTTTCATCACCGCAACTTGACGAAGCAGAGCGTGGCTTTAGTTATCAGCATGATGCTCCGTTAGATATGCGTATGGATCAAACGTCACCATTGACTGCTGAAGAAATTGTGAATGAATGGTCATTTCACGATTTAATGAAAATTATTTCTAAGTATGGTGAAGAGCGATTTTCAAAGCAAATAGCTAGAAAAATTGAAGCTTATCGTGCTAATAAAAGGATTGAGACGACTGGGGAGTTAGTTGAGATTATTAAAGATGCGATTCCTGCTCCGGCGAGGAGAACAGGTGGACATCCAGCAAAACGAACATTTCAAGCGATCCGAATTGCTGTTAATGATGAATTACAAGCTTTTGAAGATGCTCTAAATGGGGCGATAAAAATTACAAAAGTTGGCGGTCGAATTGCTGTCATTACATTCCATTCTTTAGAAGATCGTATTTGTAAAACGATTTTTAAAGATGCGAGTAAAGGGCCGGAATTACCGCGTAATATCCCTGTTATTCCAGAGGGGTATGAGCCTACGTTGAAATTGATTACAAGAAAACCGATTATTCCAACTGATCAAGAAGTGACTACAAATAAACGATCAAGATCTGCTAAGTTGAGAATAGCTGAAAAACAAAAGGAGGTTTGATGAATGAGCAATCTTGCACGCCAATTAGAACGAAAAAGAATCGCAGATCAAACACAAGAGCAACGAACGAAAACTGTACGAGAAAGTTCGGGTAAACGTCGTATAACCATTGGAGAACGCCTTCTGTATTTCGCTACAATTTTAGGACTAGTTTTTGCTACATATTTTATAATCTCTACATATGCTTCTATTTATATCGTTAATAAGGAAATCCATACATTAGAAAGGTCGATTGCAACTCAAACTACCGAAAATGAAGCACTAAACTTACAAGTAACAGAGCTTTCTGCTCCAGATCGGATTTTGAAAATAGCAAAAGACGAGCTCGGAATGGAATTGAACGATAACAATGTAAAGGTTGTGCAAAACTAGTCTGATTTAGGACTAGTTTTTCGCATTAAAAGGTGATGACTGTTGGGGACATTAAATAATATTAATAAAACGAATTTGAGAGCTGTAGTGTTATTAATCATTTTTTTATTGGTGTTTTTTTTATTGGCGAGTAGAGTGGCGTATATACAAGTTGCCAAGGCAGTGAATGAAAAAGACTTGGAGCAACTTGCTGATGAAAGGTGGTCGCGGACGTTTACGTTAGAAGGAAAAAGGGGGACGATTTTTGATCGCTCCGGTAATTCGCTTGCTGAAGAAGTTCCATCGTACACACTTGTTGCCATTTTAGACGAAAATAGTAGTAATAGAGTCGATGATCCACGCTTAGCCGCTGAAAAACTTGCCCCTATCATTGATAGAAATGTTGATGACTTATATCGAAGGTTATCGACTGAAGGAAGGTTTCAAGTAGAGTTAGGTATAGGAACAAAAAATTTAAGTTTAGAGAAAAAAAGGGAAATAGAAGCACTAGGCTTACAGGGAATAACATTTCGCACGGAGCCGAGGCGCTATTATCCGAAACAAGTTTTCGCATCTCACGTTATCGGTTATACAGAGCGTGATATGTCTACTGCGAGAATGGGTTTAGAGAGAAGCTTAGACGAATATTTAGTTAAGGAAGATGGTTCAGTTAATTATTTAAGTGACCGAAGAGGAATTAGACTTCCAAATATGGAGGAAATCGTAGAAGTTCCTAAAAATGGTTATGAGGTATTTTTGACGTTAGATACTAACATTCAAATGGCGCTTGAGCAAGTGATGACACAAGTGGATGAACAATACGAGCCTGAACGAATGATGGCCATTGTCGCTGATCCGAAGTCAGGAGAAATACTTGCGATGAGTAATCGCCCGAGTTTTAACCCGAATTTTTACGAAGAAATTACAAATTTTATAAACTATACGGTTTCATCTCGATTCGAACCTGGATCCACAATGAAAATCTTTACATTAGCGGCAGCTATTGAAGAAGGAGTTTACGACGGTGAAGAACTTTTTCAATCAGGTAGTTACCAAATTGGTGGAAGGCGTATAAGAGACCACAACCAAGGTTTAGGGTGGGGGAAAATACCATTTGATGAAGGGTTTCAACGCTCGTCAAATGTTGCCTTCTCTAAACTCTCCCTAGAATTATTAGGTCCTGATCGCCTTTATGACTACATTGAGCGATTTGGGTTTCGGGAAAGAACGGGAATTGACCTACCGAATGAAGCGACTAGCGCAATTGCCGATTCTTATTTAATAGATGCCGCAACAACTGCATTTGGACAAGGGTCTGCGGTGACTCCGATTCAACAAGTTCAGGCAATGACGGCAATAGCAAATGAAGGGAAAATGGTGCAACCGTATATCATTGATCGAATTCAAAACCCGTATACAGGTGAAGTGATAAAAAGTGGTGAAACGAATGTCGTCGGTGAGCCCATTTCGGCTGAAACGGCTCAACAAGTACTAGATTTGATGGAGACTGTTGTTACATCATCGGCTGGGACAGGAAAGCCTTATTACATAGAAGGCTTCGAAATAGCAGGTAAAACAGGGACGGCAGAAATTTCTAATCCGGATGGTCCTGGGTACTTAAGTGGCCATGGACAATATATTTATTCGTTTATGGGAGCTGCTCCTAAATCGGACCCACAACTTATTGTTTATGTAGCTGTAGATCGACCGAACATCACAATATATGAACAAGGTTCAGCCCCAGTTTCACAAATTTTCACAACGGTTATGAAACATAGTTTACAATACTTAAATATCTCGCCAAGAGAGACATCAAAAAGTGAAAGAATGGCCGACGAGGGTATTATTCTAGAAGATTATTTAGGTCAGGACATTGGTGCTGTTAAGACAAACTTAACTTCACTAGGTTTGGATGTTCATGTTATTGGTTTGGGTGGCATTGTTGAACAACAAATACCACGTATGGGTACGACGCTTATACAAGGAGAAAAAGTATTACTTCGTTCCGATGGAGAATCGTTTAGTATGCCAGAAATATTAGGTTGGTCGTTACGCGATGTAATGAAACTAGCTAACATTTTAGAGTTAAATGTGAATTTAGTAGGTTCGGGTTTCGTTACTCATCAAAGTGTGCCTCCAAATAGAAGTATAAGCCTTGGCGATTATTTAGGAGTTGAACTAGCTTTACCTACTCGAATTGAAAATGAAGGTGAAAGTTTAGTGGATGAGGAAGAAGAAGTTGTTAAAATTGACTGATAGTTAGTCTATTTTACTTCGTACAAGCATACATTTGGAACAAGCCTACAAATGTGACCTATATTAAGGGGGATTGTGTCGTGCGTGTTTCAAATGTTACTGTACGGAGACGTTTAGTTTTCGTTTTAACTTTTGGTTTGTTATTCTTTATGGTTATTACTTTGCGTTTAGGATATGTGCAATTTGCGTTAGGGGACGAATTGACCGACGGTGCAGAAGATTTGTGGAGTAGAGATATTCCTTTTGAAGCAAATAGAGGGGAGATCTTAGATCGCAATGGAGTACCGTTAGCTACTAATATTAGTGCTCCTTCGGTTTTAATCGTTCCGAGACAAATTAAAAATCCTGCTGAGGATTCAGGAAGGTTAGCTAGTGTATTACAAATGGATCATCAAAAAGTATATTCGTTACTTACTAAAAATGAATCGATTGTTCGAATTAACCCTGAAGGACGAAAAATCAATAATCAGCTAGCTGCCGAAGTTAGAGCTTTAGGGATTCCGGGTGTCTATATCGCTGAGGATAATAAGCGTCATTATCCGTTTGGTAGTTATTTATCACACGTACTTGGCTTTGCAGGGATTGATAACCAAGGTTTAACGGGAATTGAACTTTATTATGATGACAAGCTTAGTGGTCAAAAAGGGCATGTTTCATTTTTCTCTGATGCAAAAGGTAGGAGAATGCCAAATTTAGCAGATGAGTATACACCTCCGGTAGATGGATTAGATTTAAGACTTACGATAGATACCAATGTTCAAACAATCATTGAACGTGAGCTTGATATTGCAGAAGCGATTTATAAGCCTGATGGTGCGATTGCAATTGCCATGAATCCGAATACTGGAGAAATTTTAGGGATGTCCAGCAGACCAGATTATAATCCAGAAAATTTTCGGAACGTTCCACCAGAGGTGTTCAATCAAAATAAACCTGTTTGGATGCAATATGAACCGGGGTCAACGTTTAAAATTATAACATTAGCTGCGGCCATAGAAGAAGGAGAAGTCGACTTAGAAAAAGATACTTATAACGATAGTGGTTCGATTGAAATATCTGGTCATAGACTTCGGTGTTGGAAAAAAGGTGGGCACGGTCATCAAACGTTTTTAGAGGTCGTTCAAAACTCTTGTAACCCAGGCTTTGTTGTATTAGGAGAAAGGTTAGGTAAAGATCGTCTTTTTGACTATATAGATGATTTTGGTTTTGGAGAAAAAACCGGAATTGATTTACAAGGTGAAGGAAAAGGAATTCTATTTGATCGTGATCGTGTCGGTCCACTAGAACAAGCAACTACTGCTTTTGGTCAAGGGGTATCTGTTACACCATTACAACAAGTGACCGCTGTTTCTGCAGCTATTAATGGGGGGTACTTGTACCAGCCTTATATCGCAAAAGAGTGGATAGACCCACTCACCCGAGAAACATTACATTTAACCCAACCGACATTAAAGCGTAGAGTAGTTTCTGATGAAACGAGTGAACAAGTACGATACGCACTAGAGCATGTGGTTGCGAAAGGGACAGGTAAAGGCGCTTTCGTTGATGGTTATCGCGTTGGAGGAAAGACAGGTACGGCTCAGAAGGCAGTGGACGGCCGTTATTTAGAGAATAACCATATTGTATCGTTCATAGGTTTTGCTCCTGCAGATGATCCACAAATTGTTATTTACGTTGCAATTGATAACCCGAAAGAGACGGTCCAGTTCGGTGGAGTTGTTGCAGCACCAATTGTTGGTAAGATCATTGGTGATAGCTTAAGAGCTATGGGTGTCGAAAAACGTGAAGATCAAATTGAAAAAGAACGTATATGGACGGATCAACCGTTAGTAAAAGTTCCCGACTTAGTAGGACTAACAAGAAGAGAAATAAATCAAGCATATTACGAATTAAGGTTAGATGTTAGCGGTGAGGGAGATACAGTGTTAGCGCAATCGCCTGATCCAGGGTTGAAAGTAGCCCAAAATTCAACAATACGTATTTTATTAGGTGACAAAACGAGTGATGACGATTAAAATGTAGCTATGTGTTTGAGTTTTGAGTGTTGAGTTGTGAAAGTATTGCTTCGAAGTAATGCCATTAAATAGTTGGTTTGTTGGTTAGTGGCCAGTTGGTTGGGCTGCGTTCCCGCTTGATTTTTACATGGTAGATGATGACGTTTATCGTCATGAAGGTTTTGTATGAAAAAAGGAGGGCGATTTTCCTGAACGAGCCTCTAAAACTCGGTAGAGGTTTACAGCGAAGAGAAGGAAATCGCCCGACTTTTACATATTAGTAAATGATGCTCCTGCGGTTACTCGTCGCAAAGCTGCTTGAAGAAATTCTAAGATGTACCTCATGATGTGATTGAGGTCAGTTGCTTTGGTGACGGAATATCGTCATGAGTCTTTGCATGTAAAAATAGATGATTTTAAAGTTTAAAAACTGCGATTAATAGCTACGCTAGAGATAAGTTAAATGATTGTGAGGTTAATGGAAAATGATGACTCTAAATGAACTTGTTAGCTGCTTGC
>SKOL01000570.1 GCA_007120055.1 Anaerobacillus sp. | reverse complement strand
TGCGGTAGAACGCGGCCAGGCCATTTTGATGGAGTTGCTACTGTTGTTCTTAAACTATTCAATATTGTTCAACCGACTAGGGCGTACTTCGGAATGAAAGATGCTCAACAAGTAGCAGTCATTGAAAATTTAATTGCTGACTTTAATGTACCTGTACAATTAATGAGATGCAAAACGTTAAGAGAAGAAGATGGGTTAGCGAGAAGCTCTCGTAATGTTTATTTAACTGAAATTGAAAGACAACAAGCTCCAGAAATATATCGCTGTCTAAAGCAGACCGTTGAAAAGATTGAAAACGGAGAAAGAAATGTAGCACAGCTAAAAGAAGAAATGGTCGCGTTTTTATCTACAAAAACAATTGGTACGCTTGATTATGTCGAAATTTTAAGTTATCCAAGTCTAGAGGAAACGAAAGAAATAAAAGGTGAAATAATCATAGCTATTGCTTTGAAATTTGCACAAGCACGTCTTATAGATAATGTCATAATTACCGTTTAATGAAATTCACACAAAAGAAAACTAAATGGAAATGTGGAGGAAATGATAATGTTTAGACATATGATGAAGGGCAAGCTTCACCAAGCTCGTGTGACTGAAGCAAATCTAAATTATGTTGGCAGTGTGACGATCGATGAAGATTTGTTAGATGCAGTTGATATGCTACCGAATGAAAAAGTACAAATCGTAAATAACAATAACGGAGCAAGACTTGAAACTTATATTATCCCAGGACAAAGAGGTAGTGGTGTTGTATGTTTAAACGGTGCAGCAGCTAGACTCGTTCAAAAAGGTGATGTCGTTATTATTATTTCTTACGCACTCGTTAGCGAGGAGCAAGCGAAAACTCATGAGCCGAAAGTGGCAATTATGAATGAAAATAATCAAATCGTAGAAATGTTCGGTACTGAACCAGCTTCAACAGTTCGTTAATATCGAATATAAATCCCCCTAATGTAAAACACTTAGCATAGAGAAATCAGCTATTTGTTTAAATGTTAGGGGGATTTATAATGGAAAAATGGGTCCATAATTGGCATAGTCGTTATTCAAAACTAAAAAATATGGTACAAAAAAACAGTCAATTCAATGAAAATTTATATGAAGAATTGGCAAAAGAATGTGGTGCACTTTTAGAGACATGGATGGAAATGGAAGATAAATTAGATGATATAAAAGAAATGAAAGCAACAGAACAGCCGATAAAAAAAGAAATATTAGATCCTAATAAAATTGAGGGATTAAAGTATTTTAATTTTGAACTTTTTGATAAGGCGATTAATAGCTTAAAAACTGAGATTTCTAAGGAACGTGAATATGAACTTGTTTTATATTTATATTTAGGTTTTTCTTATTTATATGAAGGGAAATTTGATGAAGGGAAAGAGACTTTTTTATTCGTGATTCAAACAAGTCTAAACTCTTTAGAAAAACATTTTGCTTATGTAGGTCTAGGTTGTTTATACGGTCGTTTTCATAAATACGAAGAAGCCATTCATTATTTTGAAAAAGCGGATACTCTTTATAATAACATCGACGTGCCTTATAATATAGGAATGGCATTTGTTATGTTAAATAAATTTGACCTAGCAATTCCGTACCTAAAAAAAACAGTTACATCTAATCCCGAAGATGGCGAAGCACTTTATTTTTTAGGATATTGTTATTTAAAAATAGGAGATGAAACGAAAGCTTTTGAAGCTTGGTACACCGCCTTACAAATTTTAGAGTATAAAGATTTATTAATTACTATCGCCTACGAGTTTGAAAAATGTGGCTATTACTCTGCGGCTATCCATTGTTATAAAAGGCTAGAAGCCTTAGGGTTTCAAGAGTCCTGGGTACACCACGGCATAGCATGGAATTATGGTCTACTTGAACAAAAAGATATAGCGATACCAATGTTTGAAAAATTACTTGAAACTTATACGCAGGAAGAAAATATTTGGATATCTTATTTATGGCTGTTATCAAAGTGGGAAGAAGAAGTAAGATTTAATCAATGGCAAAAAAAGTGCCAACGACATAAAATTAAACATCCTTTAATCGACAAAATCATGAAGTCGTAACAAAAAAACTTAAGAAAAAACTTAAAAGTATTGCCGATTGAGAGAATATCAAATAGAGGGAGGTGAGGCTAGTGAACGATAAATTTGTAGTTATAGACATTGAAACGACAGGTAATGTTGCAAAAAAAGGAGATCGAATCATTCAAATTGGTTTAGTCGTTGTGGAGCACGGGGAGATTATAGAACAGTTTTCTAGCTTCATTAATCCAGAACAAGAAATCCCAGCTTTTATCCAGCAGTTTACGGGGATTACACATGAAATGGTAACAGATGCGCCAACGTTTAGTAGTATAGCCCCTAAAGTCATGGAATATTTAAATGGTGCTTATTTTGTTGCACATAATGTGCCTTTTGACTTATCGTTTATTCAAAATGAATTAGAGATGAGTGGCTACGATCATTTTTTTGGACCGACGATCGACACAGTTGAGCTATCTAGATTATTATTACCAACTGCAGAAAGTTATAAATTAAATCATTTAGCAGAGCAGTTGAATTTTGAACACGACCGGCCCCATCAGGCAGATAGTGATTCAGAAGTAACAGCAGAACTTTTATTATTTTTAATAAAAAAATTAAAAAATCTTCCTCTATTAACGTTGCAGCAACTAAAACCGATGATCAAAAAGTTTGATAGTGCCTTAGAGGTGATCATTGAAACGTTTATTAACGATAAGTTAACTAGCGCGATATTGAAAAATGATGGCCAATTAGAAGAATTTCGTCAATTAGTTTTAAGAAAACAAGAACTGAAAATTGAACATGAACCTTATGCTGAAATAGAAAATTTTCAAGATGAAATCAATGAAATTGAGACGCGGTTATTGAAAAAATTCGACCGCTTTGAAATACGCGAAGGTCAAAAAGAAATGATGGGTTATATAGACGATGCGCTTTCAACGAACCAGCACTTACTCGTCGAGGCTGGTACAGGTACAGGAAAATCGCTAGCTTACTTACTCCCAGGTCTATATTATGCGAAAAAATATGAAACATCGTTAGTAATTAGTACTCATACTGTACAGTTACAACAACAGCTACTAGAACGGGATATGAAAATATTAAGAGAAACCGTTCCTTTTTCGTTTCGAACCGCAGTGCTTAAAGGACGTAGCCATTACTTATGCTTAAGAAAATTCGAACAAAAACTTTTGGACCACTTTGATGATAACTATGACATCGTGCTCTCCAAAGCACAAATTTTAGTTTGGTTAACAGAAACGGAAGATGGAGATGTAGAACAAATAAATTTACCTAGTGGTGGAAAAGTTTTTTGGAATGAAGTTCAAAGTGATGCAACGACTTGTATCGGTAAACATTGTCCGTGGTTTTCGAGATGCTTCTATCATCAAGCAAGGAATCGAGCGTACGGAGCAGATTTAATTATTACTAACCATGCCCTTCTTTTTACCGATATGACGCAAGACCATCAATTGATCCCAAGTTACAAACAAGTGATCGTAGATGAAGCCCATCACATGGAAGAAGTCGCAAGTGATTTTTTAGGAATTAAATCTGATTACTTTTCGTTTTCGCAACTTTTTTCAAGAATAGGTACAATACATACAAATGACTTATTACATAAGCTTTTTTCTGTACAAGAAGAGCTAGGTTTAAATTTACATACTTCTTTCGAATCCCTAGACGATCTACTCAATGACCTAAAATTTGAAATCGACGATTGTTTTAGGCAATTATACGCAGTTGTCGTTAATAAAATGTCAGTAGCGAAAAACGAAGTAGGTCGAAAAAGCTTTCGTTATTTCCCGAATGAAATGGGTGGAGAAGGATGGAGAGGGATTCAGGAAGTTGTTTATCGAGTGCAAATGTTTTCAAACGAAGTTCTTAAATTAATGAAAAAGATTACCGATGAATTTTCACTTATTGAAGACGAGTTAAATTTTTTGCAAACGGGAGTGATTACACAATTTAAAAGTGTCCATGCAAGTTTATCGGAAGAGAAGGGTAAGCTAGAAGAGTTGCTTTTACAATATGATCCCAATTACGTTTACTGGATCGAGGTTGATGCTAAAGGGGCAAGAAATGCAACCTTCCTTTACTGTAAGCCTATTGAAGTTGCCGACATTCTTTCGGAAACTTTTTTTAGTAAAAAGTCAAGTGTAGTGCTGACATCGGCGACATTAACCGTCAAAAATTCGTTTAATTATATTGTTAAGCGTTTAGGTCTCGGAGATTTTGGTGTGACTACGAAAATGATCGAATCACCGTTTAATTATGAAGAGCAAGTTCAACTTATGATCCCAACAACAATTCCAAATATTAAAGACGTGGATGAAAAAGAGTATATTTATGAGATCGTTATAAGTATTTTAGATATTGCGAGAATAACTCGTGGGCGAATGTTAGTGCTATTTACATCATACGATATGCTTCGCAAGGCTTTTTACGAATTAAAGGACTTTATTACGAATGAAGAGTTTATTCTTATCGGACAAGGTATTACTAGCGGAAGCCGTGCGAAACTAACGAAAAATTTTAAGCAATTTGATCAAGCGATTCTGTTTGGGACAAGTTCATTTTGGGAAGGAGTTGACATCCCAGGGGAAGACTTGAGTTGTTTAGTAATTGTACGTTTACCCTTCTCACCACCTGATAACCCGGTATTTCAAGCAAAGAGCGAAAAATTAAAAGAAATTGGTAAAAGTCCATTTATGGACCTTTCATTACCACAAGCAATCATTCGTTTTAAGCAAGGGTTTGGACGTCTAATTCGCTCTACGAATGATCGTGGCGTAGTATTTGTTTTTGATCGCCGTATTACAGGTACCCGCTATGGCAAATCTTTTATTCAATCTTTACCTGAAGTTCCAGTTCATGAAAAACCTTTACATAAGTTATTATATGAGTTGAAAAATTGGTTATAATGTAAAAGATTTAATGAAAAGAAGGTTTCGGAGTGATCAATGTGCAAAAAATGGTAGCCATAATTTTATTAATACTAATTGCTTTAACTCCAGCTACTGTACTGGCTGATAAAGAAATAGTTGAGGTGGACTTAAATTTAGAGGAGCAAGATTTAGCCTACACTTTTTTTGATTTACCAAACGGAGAGGCAACCTTAATACAATCTGGGAAAGGCCAAAATATTCTTATTGGTACAGGAAGTCTTGAGTCTCAGGAAGAGCTTGAGGAGCGCCTAAAAATGTACCATGTTGAATTTATTGATACTGTCATTATTACGAATGCAACAGGGGAGTATACTGGGAACTTACAATGGATTATTAACAATTTTGGCGTTGAAACGATTATCGTTCCAGAAATAATAAAAGAGCAAATGGTTTCTTTTCATCATTTATATGATAAAAAGGTAATTGGATGGAAAAAAGGTGATAAAAATGAGCTTATTCCTTTTTTAAAAACAGAAGTTATTTACGTTGAAGAACGTGATGTATCCCAACAAGGAGCGCTTGTCATTTTATTTTCTTATGGTAAGCAAACATTACTTTATATGGGGATTGCCGACTTTGAAGTTGAGAAAGAGCTTATTAACTCATATGCCCTGAAATCGACCATTTTAAAAGTTGCTGATTTTGGAAGTGAAAAAGGAACAACACAGCCTTTTCTCGATGAAGTAGATCCACAAGTAGCCATTTTATTTAAAAGAAGTGGAATGCCAGTAAGTGAGATCGTGTTAGAACGTCTTCAAGAGACTTGGATAGATATTTATCAAACAAATCGACTTGGTACTGTTTCGATAAAGTGTCACAATGATGATTATGAAATATTAACAGTTCGACCTCACGAGGAGGAAAATTCTTTTGGTTTAGCAAATCACATATTTAAATAAACTAAAAAAAGAGGTTATCTCAAAATTGGTTCACACTTTACAGTAAGTTGACTGAATGTTAACGTAATGTAAAGGCGAGCGTTTCCTTGGACTCTTATTTTCAAGTAAACGTTTGTTAGAACCAGTTTTTTTGAGTTAACCTCTAAAATAAAGTAGGTGTAGGTTGGAGTAGTATTTTTACTTAATACCTGAAGTTGCTTGATTTAGTTGTTTTGATACGTTCTTATAAGTGAATGTGGAAAAGAAGTTTGCCTAAAGCAGTAATGCAAAGTGTTCTCAACTTCAGGGCGATTCGGTGATGATAAAGCATAACTCTCTTTTTCCAATTGAAACCATTCACATGTACTTAGTTGTGAATTCACTTCTTTAAGAGATAGTTGCTTCACGCCCATGCCTCCTTTGTTGAGCGGTACTTTTATTATCTCCTTAGAAGGCTGGTGTATGTTTAGTAAAATTTAAATATGAAGGAAGAAGAAAGTTTATATGAAGAAAATAATTATGTTGTGTTCATTTTTAATCGTTGTTACTTTCGTTTGGCAAGGGATTAACTTTTTTAAAACAGTTAATGAACCTTTGACTGAAAAAATAAATGTAGCTCAGTCTTTCGTGAAAGAAAATACAACAATGGAAGCCATTGATGCTGTTGACTTTTATCACGGAAATGAAGCCTTTTACATTTTTAAAGGAATAAATAACGAAAAAGATGACATCATTATTTGGGTACCAGAGAGTTTTGATACATACATTAAAAAGCATCAAGATGAAGGGCTATCATTTCAGGATGTTGTCGATTTTACTAATAGTGAACTAAACCCAAAAGAAATAATAAGTATTAAATTAGGGATGGAAAATTTGATCCCCCTGTATGAAATCATTTATAAAGACCAACAAGGGCGATATTCTTACTACTATATTAGCTTTAAAGACGGTTCTTATTTAAAACATTACCACTTAAAAGTGTGAAAGTTATACTAATTATCTGAAAAATACTTGAAAGCAAACACGAACACCTTTATAGTATGTTTTAAGATGTTTATATACTTTCGGTGCTAAAAGTGAGTGTTCAAAAAGGAGGATAATCAGAGCCGAAGAGGTCGAGGCGGCGAAGCTTCGAGCAGCGGAATGTATGCTATTAATACATGAGAAGCAAAGAGGTGAGCCAACGAAGAGATTCGAAAGCCTATGATTACCGGACTTTTTGAACATCCTCTAAACGATCGTATATATCACTTTATTAAGAAATAAGAGCAACTAATATGGGGAGGAAGAAAATGAGATTAGCTAATCGAGTTTCAACATTAACACCATCATCAACTTTAGCAATTACTGCTAAGGCTAAAGCGTTGAAGGCAGAAGGCCATGATGTTATCGGGCTAGGAGCTGGAGAGCCAGATTTTAATACGCCAGATTACATTATTGAAGCTGCAGTCAAATCAATGCAAGAAGGACATACAAAATATACTCCTTCAGGTGGTTTACCGGCCTTAAAAGAAAGTATTATTAATAAATTTAAAGAAGATCAACAATTAACGTATGCTCAAAATGAAGTAATGGTCGCCAGTGGTGCAAAACATGCTTTGTATTTGCTATTTCAAGCGATTTTAAATCCTAAAGATGAAGTCATTATTCCTACACCTTATTGGGTAAGTTATCCGGAGCAAGTAAAGTTAGCCGAAGGAACACCGGTGTATATTGAAGGAAAAGAAGAAAATTCTTTCAAAATCACAAAGCAGCAGCTTGAACAAGCAATCACCAATCAGACGAAAGCATTTATTTTAAATTCTCCAAGTAACCCTACAGGTTCACTTTATACTGAAGAGGAGTTAAAAGAGATTGGCGAAGTTTGTGTGAAGCATGACATTTTAATCGTATCAGACGAAATTTACGAAAAGTTAATTTATGGTTCGTCTAAACATATTTCTGTTGCTCAAGTTTCAGAGCAGTTAAAAAAACAAACAGTGATTATTAACGGTGTATCGAAATCACATTCAATGACAGGGTGGCGAATTGGCTATGCGGCAGGAAGAAGTGAAATTATTAAGCCGATGACCGACTTGGCAAGTCATAGTACATCAAACCCTACATCTATCGCCCAATACGGGACGATAGCGGCGTATGATGTAGAAAGCGCCTTTGTTGAGCAGATGAGGACGGAATTTGAACATCGTTTAAATGTCGTTTATGATCAATTAATCCAAATTCCAGGAGTTACTTGTGTAAAGCCAGAGGGAGCATTTTACTTATTCCCCAACGTTAAAGAAGCAGTTGCTTTAAATGGCTTTGATAATGTTGATGACTGGGTATCTAATTTATTAGAAGTAGAAAAAGTTGCACTAGTGCCTGGATCAGGGTTTGGCGCACCAGATAATGTACGACTTTCATATGCTACTTCATTAGATCAAATTCAAGAAGCTTTAACTCGAGTGGAGCGATTCATTAAAAATAATATGAAATAGCAGGCGCCTTTTAGGTG
Source organism: Anaerobacillus sp. (assembly GCA_007120055.1). The sequence goes on along the minus strand of SKOL01000570.1, from coordinate 3,370 downwards.
AAAGGCTCCAGATTTTATCGGACCTACCCAAGGCGCCTTCACTTTTCTATTTCCCTTCATACGTTGACTTCTATTTTTAATCAGATGTATAATGGTTAAAGTCAGTATTTACTTGGACTAATTATACATAGAGATAGAATCAATGTTTATGGAGGGAAAATTTGTGAAGACGACAATTTCTCAAGTTGGAAAATACACAGATCAAGAGGTCGTAATTGGTGGTTGGCTAGCCAATAAGCGTTCAAGTGGTAAGATTGCATTTTTACAATTACGTGATGGGACAGGCTTTATCCAAGGTGTTGTTGTAAAAGCAGAAGTAGGAGAAGAAGTATTTGCTCAAGCTAAAAATTTGACACAAGAATCATCACTTTACGTTACAGGAACTGTTCGTAGTGATGAACGAGCTCCATCAGGTTTCGAATTAACAGTAACAGGTATTGAAGTGATTCACGAAGCAATTGATTACCCAATTACACCGAAAGAACATGGCACTGAGTTTTTAATGGACCATCGCCATTTGTGGCTTCGTTCGAAGAGACAGCATGCGGTAATGAAAATTCGTAACGAACTAATTCGTTCTACATATGAATTTTTCAATGAAAATGGTTTTGTAAAAGTTGATCCACCAATTTTAACGGGAAGTTCAGCTGAAGGAACGACAAATTTGTTCCATACAAAATACTTTGATGAGGACGCTTATTTATCACAAAGTGGACAGCTTTACATGGAAGCTGCTGCAATGGCATTAGGTAAAGTATTCTCTTTTGGCCCAACATTTCGTGCTGAAAAATCAAAAACACGCCGCCACTTAATTGAATTTTGGATGATTGAGCCTGAGATGGCATTCATGGATCATGAAGAAAGTCTACAAGTACAAGAACAATATGTTACTCACATGATTCAATCTGTATTAAAAAATTGTCAGCTTGAATTAAAAGCTTTAGGAAGAGATCTATCTAAACTTGAAAATATTGTTGCACCATTCCCGAGAATTACTTACGATGATGCAATTAAATTTTTACAAGAAAATGGTCACGAAATTGAGTGGGGAGAAGACTTTGGTGCACCTCACGAAACAGCGATTGCTGAAAGTTTCGAAAAACCAGTTTTTATTACAAATTACCCGGCTGAAATTAAAGCCTTTTATATGAAACCACATCCAGAACGTTCTGAAGTTGTTCTATGTGCCGATTTAATCGCACCAGAAGGTTATGGAGAAATCATTGGTGGAAGTCAGCGAATCGATGATATGGATTTACTTAAACAACGCTATGATGAACACAATTTATCAGAAGACGCCTATAAATGGTATTTAGATTTACGACGCTACGGCTCTGTTCCACATTCAGGGTTTGGCTTAGGCTTAGAAAGAACAGTTGCGTGGGTATGTGGTCTTGAACATGTTCGTGAAACGATTCCGTTCCCACGTTTGTTAAATCGTTTGTATCCTTAAATTTATATTTCAACAAAATGAAAAATCCCTTTTTGGGGTTTTTCATTTTGTTTATAGGATTTTATCGGACCTGCCCAAGGCGCTTCCACTTTTCTAATGTGATATAATATTGTTGAGGTGTAAAATATGGATCGAGATATAATGATTAATTGGATTAATGAAGGAAATGTCTCAATTCCGTTTAGGCTTATTTCTGAGTATAGAAAAATAGGGTTAAGTGAAAGTGAAGTAATGTTATTAATACAAATACATTCATTTATTGAACGAGGCAATCTATTTCCACCGCCACAATTGCTCGCAAGTCGAATGAGTCAATGTGAGAAAGAATGCTTACAAATGCTGCAAAGTTTAATGAAAAGAGGTTTTATTGAACTTCAGGAGCGGAGTGATGAAAATAATATTTACTATGAAGTATTTACATTAACTCCGCTATGGGACAAGCTCATTGTAATGAGTTGTGAAGAAAAACAACAAGAAACTGTAGTGAGCAAGCAAGATGAGGAGCGAAGTTTATATCAATTGTTTGAGGGGGAGTTTGGTCGTCCTTTATCCCCGATGGAATTTGAACTTATTACGATGTGGTTAGACCAAGAACACTATAATCCAAGTCTGATTAAAGCCGCACTAATGGAGGCTGTAGTTTCTGGTAAAAGAAACTTACGTTACATTGATCGAATTCTAATTGAATGGAATAAAAATGGCGTTAAAACCGTACAACAAGCAAAAGAATACGGTGAAAAGTTTCGTCAACATCAATACAAAAATGTATCGTCTCCACAAAAAAACGAACCAATGAAAAAAATCCCTTCGTATAATTGGCTTGATAATTGATTCGTCATTTACCGGTACTTTATCAATGCGTTTGTCAATCTATCTTATTTAATTAAGTCTTTTTGCGTTGCTATATTATAAATAAAGAGACAAGGTCAAGATTATCCAGTTGGTTGAAATGCGTATAGCATTTCAACTACGAAAGTAGTTTTAAGAAATGGTTTGAGGAGCGTTGGAAGCATGCTTCCAACAAAGTGACTTAAACTATTTCTTAAGAACCAACTGGATTTTAATCTTCTGATTTTTTAGGTGGTGTTTATTATCCTTACAAAAAAACAAATTGAAGAAGAAGTGTTAGTGGAAATGGAAAAAATGTTTCCAGACGCTCACTGTGAATTAACCCATGAAAATCCATTTGAATTAACAATCGCAGTTTTATTGTCAGCACAATGTACGGATCTTCTTGTAAATAAAGTGACTAAAAATCTGTTTAAAAAATATAAAAGTCCAGAAGATTATTTAGCCGTTCCTATTGAAGAACTAGAACAAGATATAAAATCGATTGGTTTGTATAGAACGAAAGCGAAAAATATTAAAAAGCTTTGTCAATCGCTAATCGAAGAGTTTGGTGGAGAAATTCCTAGGGAACGTGATCAATTAGTTCTTTTAGCAGGAGTCGGAAGGAAAACAGCAAACGTCGTTACATCGGTCGCCTTTAATGAACCAGCAATTGCTGTTGATACACATGTTGAACGGGTTAGTAAGCGATTGGGTATTTGTCGGTGGAAAGATTCTGTGTTAGAGGTTGAAAAAACGTTAATGCGTAAAATTCCAAAACAGGTCTGGAGTGATACTCATCATCGTTTTATTTTTTTCGGTCGCTATCATTGCAAAGCGCAATCTCCACAATGCCACGTATGTCCATTAGTCCATTTATGCCGAGAAGGAAAAAAACGGTTAAAATCATAAAATGGGGTATGAAAATGAATGAAGTGAAAATACCAGAACAATTTATACTAAGTCCTTTTTTAAAAGAAGATGAAAAGTTACCGATTTGTAAAGATATCGACTTTACTGAAGCAATTAAGATAAACCCTTTAATTTTTGATTTATATGATAAACTGCAAATTGAAGATTTAAAACCGT
>SKOL01000075.1 GCA_007120055.1 Anaerobacillus sp. | reverse complement strand
CTATGTGTGCCCCCATAATATTGTAGCTGTGGTATAAATTTCCCTGATGGAATAAAAAAATATCGTGTTCACTATGTATCGTTTTTGTCATCACTTCAAACCTCTCTGTAAAACTATGAATTTTTATGTGATAGTTTTAAACTTAATAATATATTAAAGGATAATGACTGAAAGCCCTTTCAAGCAAGAACTTTATTGCAATTGTCGAAAACTTAATAATTTTTCGACAATAATATCTTTTTTTCTATTTTTATCATCATTTTATTTAATCCGGAAACATTAAACATGAATGAGTTTGTATTTCTGTGGTGAGGAGTTTTTGTATGGAAAAAGGAAAACCTTTAATTTTTTCAGGGGCTATTGGTAAAGGACATGATCAAGCGGCTAGAGCACTAAAAGATGAGCTTTATCAACGAGGGTATGAAGCTGATATAGTGAATATCTTTCACACGATTCATCCATTTTTTTTTAGAAGTGTACTCGGTAGTTATATATCGGCTTTAACAGTAACACCTAAATTATGGGGTAAGGCATATTATTTCACACAAGAATACCAATTTTATAAACTGTTTGATCATTTAGGAACATTATTTCAAAAACATTATTTATCATTAATAGAAGAGCACAATTGTCCTTTTATCGTTACGACATATTATTTCGCTACAGCATTTTTAGCAAAATTGAAAGAAATAAATAAGATTAATATTCCTGTTTATAATGTCATTACTGATTTAGCTTTGCACCCTATTTTTATTCGAGAAAATGTTGATGCAATTTTTACCGGGGCCCATAACTTAGAGTATTATGCCGACCTATATAATATACCTATCGAGAAGTTCCATCACACCGGTATTCCTATACGCGAAAACGAAGCAATAGGACAGCCAAAAGCAAAAATACGAGAGGAACTAGATTTAGCCCCTGATCAAAAAATAATCTTAATTTCTGGTGGTGGTCTTGGTTTAACGGACTATGATAAAGTGGTTGAAGTATTAGCGCAATTTCCGGAACGACTGCAAATTTTATGCATGACTGCGCATAATGAACGTGCGTTAAAAAAACTTGCAAACGTAGAAACGCACCATAATGTAAAAGCGTTTGGTTTTATCGACGATTTTACAAAATATCTTGCTGCAAGTGATGCGGTCATTTCTAAAGGAGGCAGTGTCACCTTATCAGAAGCACTTGCTTGTGAAGTCCCGCTAATCATTTATAACCCCGTACCTGGTCATGAGGAAGAAAATGCGAAATTTTTAATAGATCAAGGAGCCGCGATTAAAGCAGAAATGACGGAATCTCTTCCGTTATTATTAGAAAGAGTATTATATGAGGAGAAGTATTATGAGGTGTTAAAACAAAACGCGCAACGGTTAAAACGTCCTGATGCAGCAAAAGACTGTGTCTCGATAATTTTAAGTATGCAAAAGGAAATAGACTCGCCAAATGACGAGTCACCCATCTTATAAAATCGCATCCGCTTCTGTAATTCCGATCGCTAAATTTTCACTTGCTGATAAATCGAGTTCATAAGGAGCGATCTTTTGGTCATTTTCGTCTTTAATAATTCTAACGACCGGACGACCGACGGCTTTAAAGTTGTATTCAGTAACAATGCCGCTTCGGCCATCATTTAACTTGATCGTCACACCTTGTGGGTAGATCGCGACACATTCTTTAAATAATTGCACTTGCCGACTATCAAAATGTGTACCACTGCCAGCATAAAGTAATTCCATCGCGGTATGTGGTAACATTGCCGGTCGGTATACTCTGTGACTTGTTACCGCATCAAACACATCAGCAACAGCCATAATTTTAGAATATTTATGAATTTCGTCTCCCTTTAATCCCCGAGGATAACCTGTTCCATCTACCTTTTCGTGATGTTGAAACGCACAGTGAGCTACAGTTAGCGGAATTTCATGGACTTTTCGCAAAATTTCAAAACCTAACTCTGAATGAGCTTTCACTTGCTCGAATTCTTCTTTCGTTAATTTGCCAGGTTTATTTAAAATTTCGGGTGCGATATATAGTTTTCCTAAATCATGAAGCATCGCCCCGAAACCGATCTCTTCAATATTTTTTAAAGGTAGCCCGTTAGCGATCGCTAATTGAGTAGAATAAATGGTGACATTGACACTATGCATGTATACGTAGTTGTCATGAACTTTCGTTGTCGCTAATAGATTGAGAGCTTCTTTATTTTCCGATAAACAACTCAATATATCTTTAAACACTTTTTTAAAACTACGGATCGCACGTTCGGTTCTAACCATTCCTCGTATTTTTGTACCGTTAGTAGTTGATAAACTAGCAATGTCATTTAAGCCTTCAGTAATGACATTCACTGCTTCTGTGCGTAATTCTTGTGGTATTGATTCAACGATTTCTATTCCTTCAGACTCTTCATCCTCAACATATATTGTAAAAATTTTATACTTTTTTAATTGTTTAAGTAAACCGCTGGATAATTCAGTTCCTTCTGCGAGTAATATATTACCATTTTCATTGAAGATCGTTTTTCCTAATTTAATCCCTGGTTCACATTTATCTAACGTAATTAAACGCATTTCGTTCACCTTTCTTCCAAAATGTACTATAAGAAACAAAATTTTTCTGTTGATAAAACAAAATTCGACATCTTTATTGTATATTCCTTCTTAAATTAAGTGTATATATTTATTTTTACAATTTTGTTCATAATTTTAGTGGGACATTATTACTATTAGATGAGTGAATTTCATAATTACCAAAAATGAGCCACATCATTCAATATATAGTTTGCGAATGGTTTTGACGCAACTATTTATTGATCTTAGTGGCGGAAATATTGAATTATGAAATTCATTGATATATATAGTTTAATAAAAAATAAAAATGAAAGGTAGTTTTGCGAACGCGCGGAATTCAAGAAAGTTTTCTTAAAATAAGTTTTTTCCTCGAAAGTATTGAAATTGAAGAAATAATTTGTTAAGGTTGACGAAAGTTCATATTTTATTTACTTCAATATTATTTGAAGTGAGTTTAGAGGCGCAATAACCAATAGTACAAATTTTGAGGAGAATGAGCTCCTGTGATAAGTTTGGAAAGGGGGTATTGCCGAAGCAACGAGTAACTCATGTGCTTGTTGTTGGGGCTACATTTAATAAATGTAGCACTGTCGTATAGTTTTTT
>SKOL01000557.1 GCA_007120055.1 Anaerobacillus sp. | reverse complement strand
TCATCTGACACTGTCAATTTAAGTGAGAAATATAATTTGAATGAAGATATAAGGGATGATCTTTAATAAAAGAAAGTACTTATTATTAAAGCGAATTATTGTAGATGATGGATTAACTCTTTGCAAATACATGATAATGGTCTAGGTTGTACGTACATAGTATGTATAGGTAATTATGTTTATTGAAATAAAAAAATGCTTAAGAATTGAAAAGTTATTAGAAAGGGTTTGATGACATGTCAAGCAATTTTATTGGGTTTACAGCTGAAGGAAAAGTTAAAGGTGACAGAGAGAAGTTGATGGAAGCATTTCAACGAGTAATAAAGTACCAATCCGTGGAGCCAGAACTTAGTCTTATTCAAGCAGAAAAAGTTCTTGAAACGATTTGTAAGAAGTTATTTATAAGAGAGATTGGTCCTGAAACAACAAACCTTGCAATTAGTGATTTAATTGACTTGCTTATTCGACATAAAGTTTTTCCAAAAGCAATTGCAATTCACCTTAGAACAATAGATATTTGGTGTAGTGATATTTATGATGGTGATAATGAAATTGAAAGTTTTATAGAACCTTGCATTGAAAGTTTGAAAATAGTACTTGCTTGGTATTTAGGTGAAGAGACAGCAGAGGATTTAGTAGTATCGAATAAGAAGTTTAATAAAAGTAGGACAAATTCCCCCGTTTACAATAATAATTTTTCAAAAGAAAAAGGGAAGTTAGGAACGGGTAGTTTTGCACACATTAGTGAGTTAAGTAGTATATCAGGTGACGATGGCTTAATAATTGGTAAGCAGTTACGTTTATCACATAAAAAGAGTTTAGAGCATTGTGTTTGTGTTGGGCCGACAGGCAGTGGAAAGACAGCAAGCTTTTTTATTCCAAATTTATTAAGCTTACCTAATGCATCCATGGTAGTTTCAGACCCAAAGGGAGAGTTATTTCAAAAAACAGCTGCAGAAAATATCGCACAAGGAAAAAACGTGGTAGTTTTTAACCCTTATGCCGAAAATACAATGAAATACAATCCGTTATCGTTGTGTCGAGACGTGTATGAGGTTCGTGAATTAGCTCAAGTTCTCCTTGCTAATGGAAACGCATCTGTTGAAGCTATGACTGGAAGTAAAGCTGGTGGTTCTGAGTGGATTAATATGAGTATTCCTCTACTTACTGCATTCCTTCTTTTTGTTAAGGACCTAAGTCCACCCAAAAATACGGTAGCCTACGCCTTACAATTAATCACTGAAAATGATATCGAAACTTTAAAGTTTCTTATTATGGATTATAAGGACAGTGGCAATACAAACATATGGGAACAAGCATCTTATAAGCAATTTAATATATTTTTACAATCGAGTGAAAGTGAAAGAACAGCGGCAAGCATCAAAACAGTTCTCGCTGCTAACCTCCAATTATTTGCTGAACCAACAATTGAAAATGCAACTTCTGAAAATGAGATAAACCCGATGGAGTTACGAAAAAGACCGACTGTATTATATGTGAATATACCAGAGCATAAAAGTGCCGTTTTAGCGCCTCTTATGGCACCATTTTATACCCAATTAATGGAACATTTAATTGAAGGTGATACAAGTCTTCCAGTTTATTTTATGCTGGATGAATTCGCTAATATTGGTATTATACCCAATATCGATCGGGCGCTTGCAACATTTCGATCTAGAAATATCAGTATCTCACTCGCTATTCAAAGCATTAATCAATTAAGACAAATATACGGAGAAGAAAAGACCCACTCAATATTAGACAATCTAAAAACTAAATTTGTTTTACCCGGGTTAGCGTTTGATAGCGCAAATTATTTTTCTAAGCTTTGTGGATATAAAGAAATTGTTACCATTAGTAAATCTTATGGAAATGGTAGAGAGAAATCAATTAGTTTTAATTCAACCCCACAAAAGCGAGAGCTTGTTACTCCTGGTGAGATTAGAAGACTTGAAGACCAAACAATGATTTCGATTGTTGACAACTTAAACCCATTTAAAGATTTTCAATATCGTTACTACGAAGATGATGAAATGCTTGAAAAAACGAAAAATGAAATGATATTAAATGGTTTTTTAAATAATAAATGCTTTTATAAATAATAGAAATGCATCATAAGCATATAAAGAGCTTTCAAAAATTCACCCAAAAAAAGCAATGATTTAAAAGGGAGCAAACACCTGAAAGAGATATAATGAAAAAGTTGGAAAAAAAGTGTTGTTGGCAAATGTAATTTGGGTGATCCTAATTGCCTAGATATCATGTTTCAATACAATGTTGTTGTTGAAACATGAGGTTTTGGTACACTTTCTTGGACGGTGGAAGAATGTTGATTATTCATGGTCATCTGGAAAAAAATAAAATATCTGAATTAGAAATCATATAAGGTTTTTGTTAATCACCTTTCCATAAAATAAAATCTAATAATAAAAATATCAAGAAAATGCCGGCTCCAATGATGAGTTCGGCATTTTCTTGGTTATTTTATCAGATTTATAGAAATACAATCGAAGGAATAATATAGAAAGCTAAAAAATGGCTTTGAAATAATGAGAGAAGATAAAATAATAATAAAATATAGAAATGAAATCGGTACATTTTGTCATAAATTGTTTATTCCTGCGCTTTCCCGGGAAAGTTCATAAATAAATTAGTAAAGCAAAAAGAGCGCTACATCAGGCGCTCTTTTTTTCTTGTTCGATCATCATAGGGGTCAGTAAAATCTGAAGAGGTTAAATTATGCGTATTAAGAACGCTTATTCTTGATATAAATGGTGAACATGCGTTAGTGATTGAAGTTGTTAAAATTCTGTAATTTTCATTGCTACTTTTTTGTAGGTTCTTCCACCTTTCTGTCGAATACATCCTGATACAATGGAAAAATATAGTGAAAGTTGGATAATGAGGGGAAATGGATTTTATATGGATGCATACAAGAAATGGCTAACCTTGCCCCCCTGTCCCGCGCTCAACTTGATACCTGTGCTTAAGCATGGTATAAGTGTAAAAGAAGCAGGGACATTTGGGGTTTAATTTTGGGAACAAGGTTTGACCTGGTATCCCATAATGAGAGGATTTGAATTTGAATATGAACGATAATTTTTGGCGTGATTTACCACGACCTTTTTTTATACTGGCACCAATGGAAGAAGTGACGGATGTTGTTTTTCGCCATGTAGTGAGT
>SKOL01000226.1 GCA_007120055.1 Anaerobacillus sp. | reverse complement strand
CTCTGTACGTCCACCTCTTCCCAAATAACATACTTTCCTCTGGATAAAAATAAGTCCATATTAACAACCCATAAATCGGTACCAAAAATATCAATGCAAAAAATAGATCAGCCAACGATACCCCTCCTAATTTCTTCCATGGGTGAGATCCTTAACCCTATATAAACATATACGTTTTTAGTATGTATAGGTTTCAATATTTCAAAGGTGCCTGGCACCTAACTTATTAACTTTTTTGTGCAAGATCTCACAAACCATACATCGCCTATATGAATTTCCAGCTTATAGAATAAATAGCGAAAAATTAAACAATACTATTTTTGACTATTTTCTTAAGGAGAATTTTTGTGGACATATCCATGGTTTTAAATAATGTAAATAATCATCAACGCGAGGGTATGGTCTATTAAGCGTGTCAAAACAATCGAAATTAGCTGCAATAGCAGTTAACTTGAAGCGGATAGCAGCGACAGTATCTTAAAAATAGAGAGGATAATCATAAGATTATCCCCATATTCACCAGATTATTTGTAATATCTGGTTTTTTTATTTTATAATGAGTTTTTTCTTTTTTTTAGATAAGAAATCCGAAAAAAACACTACTTTATCACTGGTCCCGAACCGTCCCTACGCTTTAACAGCAGTTATTAAAATAAAACGACGTCCATTCACCTTCTACGCACATCCGTCTCCCTTATCGCTTTTGAACGCAACGAGGCTCCGACTGTCGCTTCTACGATTTTTTCAATCAACTTTGCTTTTTTATCACTATTATTGATATGTACATTACATGTACGTGCGATTTCGATGAGATCTTTTTTTAATATCGATTTTTGAGACAATAGCATCGTTGCTTCTTCACGAGTTTCTAAACCTTTTAACTTCGAAACAGCTGGGTGCGTCGGCTGTGTTTCCCTGATAACAACCTTTTCAATCAACTTACTTTCACTATAGATCAATCGCCCTTTTCCATTTAAAAGATCCTCTAGTTCGCTTTCTGTCATAGAACTAAGTGTACTTGTCACTAGTTTCATAGCTTTTAAGACTTCAGTTTTCATACGCTCCCTCCTTGAATTCGGTTTTGAAGTTCCTTCGTTAATTGACTTAGTTCGAATTGAATTTTTTTGTAGGTGTCTCTACTTACTCGTTGTAGAACAACTGGAAGCCCATCCTCTGGAGCATTCGCGTAAATCGTTTTATTTTCTCTAACTACAGTCTCGAATGTCGGAATCTCAAAGTTCTTTACTTGTTGAATATAATTTCTTAACGCTGAAATCGGCTCATCATTCCGCTTTTCAACCATTGTGAAAATAACCCCCACTAAAACTGGATCTATTAGTTCAAATTCATCTTCTAAATCATCGAAGGTTAATTTATGGTTATAATCAAACACTAATTCCCTCACATGTTGTTGCAGCTGTTCGATGCCGATGGTTGATAGGTAATCCGGTCTAGCAGGAACAATCAACGTATCACTACCAACAATCGCCGTTTTCGTGACGACATTAAAATTAGGAGGACAATCGATGAATATATAATCATAGTCTTGATGATCTAATTGTTTGATGCCTTCTTTCAACCGCGAATACACGACTAAAAAGTTGCGTCGATTCGTCCGCTCACTCCCACCCCAAAGCTTCGCACTAAGCTCTGAATCAACATTAATAAGACCTAAGTGCGACGATATTAAATCAATACATCCAGAAGAATTCAATTCCCTTAAGCGCTTATTCACTCGATACGGTCGAATCACTAGATCATTCAAATTTAATTCTTTGTCACTATCAATGAAAGCGTCGTACCACTTTTTAATCGTTCGATGTTGAAAATCACTTTTCCATTCATCGACTTTAATAAAAGAAAAAGTTAGATTTGTTTGCGGATCAAGATCAACTAACAACACTTTCTTCCCCGCATTCGCCAACTCAGCCGCCACATTTGCCGTTACCGTCGTTTTCCCAACCCCACCCTTATAATTGATCACCGAAATAATCATTAGATCCCTCCAGACATTTTGCATATCTAGATTATGTTTATTCGGCCTTTCGTTGAAACATTCGAGTGGAACGGGGGAAAGGTACCTTGTCCCAGCGCCGATCTTTAATTGAAATAGTCACCTTACTCAACATACATTTATTTAGATAGATTCCCCTTGAACAATAAAAAAAGGTGCTGATTTCATATAACGAAATCGCACCTTTTTTTATTTTATTTAATTGAACACCATTCGCCTAGAAAGTGTCTAACGTTCTTTCCTCTACTATGCACCAGGTGTAGGAATAATAGTCACGACCCAAAAGCTGAGCACTGCAATCGCTGATACTACAAACATAAGGAACATCCATGTTAAACCCCTTTTGTCAAATGCAACATGAGCATTACGTAAAAGTTCACGAAGCGGCGGTAACTTACTCATGCGTAGAATAATTAGTTCAAGCGTAAATAGAATGGTCGAAGCTACTGCTGACACCATACAAAATGGGCAAATGGCTTCAATGACAAACAATTGTAAATATACAAAGATGGATGAAGCAACTACACCCGTCGCTGAAATTGGTGTTAAAATTTTAAGCACTAAAGGATTACGTGAGTGATACCACAGACCTGCTAACAATAGTACCGTGAGATAATAGAAGGCTCCTAATAACGCCAATGGTATACCCATCACATACGCCCAATCGCTAGCCATCACCGCCCATGGTGTTCCTGTTACATCAAAGCCTGCAGGTAGGGGGAGTACCCAAAAATGGACACCACTTAAGAAAATACTTACCGCCCACCCAATCGCGGCAACTGCAGTAAAAAGAGCAAATAGTATAGATACAACAGACCCATAATTATATGTTGTATCATTAGTTGTTTCTTGATTTATTTCAGTCACATTTTGTAACATCTCTCTCATCATAATCCCTCCATTATTTTTATATACCCCGTTAGGTATATACAGAGTATAATATACCCTTGAGGGTATGTCAAGGACATGGACGCATCTATGATTCGTTCGTTCAAAATAGACTTTGCTTATAAAAGAGATACTTTTGCAGAGTGTTAGGTAAATATTACCAACATTAAGTGCAAACGGAGGCGCCCAATACCTCTACACATTCCTATTTACCGATACGAACGAACCGATTAAAAATTAAAAGAGATATTTGCGACTAAAAAAGAAAGGGAATAATGTGGGG
>SKOL01000216.1 GCA_007120055.1 Anaerobacillus sp. | reverse complement strand
TTTTTCTTAAACCACTCCCAGGCACTTAAAATGATCGTTTCTATGTCGGCATATTGAGGTTGCCAGTCTAGTTCTTTCATCGCCTTTTCGGAAGATGCCACTAATTTCGCTGGATCTCCTACTCTTCTTGGAGAAACCACAGCTGGAATTGGATGCCCCGTCACTTTTCTCACTGCTTCAATAACTTGTTTCACACTAAAACCATTACCATTTCCTAAGTTGTAAATAGCACTAGTATTTTCTACATTTAGCTTATTTAAGGCAAGGATGTGCGCATCTGCTAAATCTGTCACATGAATATAATCTCTAATACACGTTCCATCTTCCGTGTCATAATCATCACCGAAAATCGAAATGGCTTCACGTTGTCCGAGCGCAACTTGTAAAATAATTGGAATTAAATGCGTCTCAGGAGAATGATCCTCTCCTAAAATTCCGTTCATATGAGCCCCAGCTACATTAAAATAACGCAAGATTACATGTTTAATTCCGTGAGCTTCATCCGCCCACTTCAGCATTTTTTCAACCGCCAATTTCGTTTCCCCATATGGGTTGGTAGGAATCGTTGGATCTGTTTCTAAAATCGGGATATTTTTCGGTTCACCATAAGTGGCCGCTGTCGATGAGAAAACAATTTTTTTCACGTTGAATTTTTCCATTACTTTTAACAAGCACATTGTGCCATAAACATTATTTTCATAATATTTAAGAGGGACGTTTACACTTTCCCCGACTAGTGAATCAGCAGCAAAATGAATAACCGCATCAATCTCATGCTTCTCAAATACCGCCTCTAAAAAGGCTTCATCGCGTAAGTCTCCCACACATAAAGTTGCCTTATCTAACACTGCCGCCTTATGCCCACTCTGTAAGTTATCAACGATTACTACTTCTTCACCAAGATCAAGTAACTCTGAAACTGTATGACTCCCAATAAATCCGGCACCACCACAAACTAAAACCGCCATTTATTATTTCCTCCCTTGAAATTTCTTCTTAACTTAATGAATTTCATAATTCAATATGATCGCCATAAAGTATCTATATGTAGTTACGTTAAACCGCTCACAACTACATATAGTTTGATATGGCCCAATTAAGGTAATTATGGAATTCACTCAACTAATTTATAATTTTTTTGCACCATCACCGATTTGAACTACATAAAAATCGGCGCATAGGTTCGTCTTTTCTTGATACGTTTTACCGACATTTTCTATAAAATGATCAACTTTCTTATTTTCCACAATACTAATTGTACATCCCCCAAATCCTGCACCAGTCATTCGAGAACCAATCACCCCGGGTTGTGCCCAAGCTGCTTCAACAAGTGTGTCTAATTCAAACCCAGTCACTTCATAATCATCTCTTAATGAAGTATGCGACTGGTTCATTAACTCACCAAAGCCTGCAATATCACCTTTCTTCAATCGTTCAACCGCTTCAATTGTACGTGCATTCTCATAAACAGCGTGTTTAGCACGTTTACGGTCTACTTCATTTGTAATTACATCTTTCACTTGTTCAAATTGGTCGGGTGTAAGTGCACCTAATGAAGAAATTTCAACGACATCTTTTAATTGTCCTAAAGCACGCTCACATTCCGATCGACGTTCATTATATTTCGAATCTAGCAATCCTCTTCTTTTATTCGTATTAGCTATGATTAAAGACGCATCGCTTAGATTTACAGGACTATATTGATAACTTAATGTTTCGCAATCTAGTAGAATAGCATGGTCTTTTTTTCCCATACCAATCGCAAACTGATCCATGATACCACAGCTTACACCGATAAATTCATTTTCAGCTTTTTGACTTAGCTTCACCATATCTACCATTGATACATCATGACTAAATAATTCTTTTAACATGACTGATGTCGCAAGCTCAATGGATGCAGATGAAGATAGTCCAGCACCATTTGGAATGTTCCCATAAAATAAAATATCAATACCAGAAGTAATCGGGCAGTTTGCATCTTCAAACATTTTCATTACCCCTTTAGGGTAATTTGCCCAGTCATGTTCTTCAACAAACTCCAATTGATTTATATTAAAACTAATAATCCCTTTTTCTTCAAAGTTTAATGAATACATCTGTACACATTCATCGTTCCTTTTTCTAGCGACTATATAAGTTCCAACGCTCAAAGCACACGGAAACACATGTCCACCGTTATAATCCGTATGCTCCCCAATTAAGTTCACTCTTCCTGGGGCAAAAAATTGGTGTAATTCTTCACTCTCACCAAAAATACGATTAAATTGACTCTTTAAGTTTTCTACCATTCTGCTTTCTCCTTCGTGTAGATAAATTAAGATGAAGATACTTACTTATATTTAAATATTTACCATAATTTTCATTGAATTATTATTCCTTACTTAATACCCGTCATCGCGATCCCTTTAATAATTTGTTTTTGGAAAATCAAGAACACAATTAATGCCGGTAAACTTGCAAGTACGTTCGCTGCCATAGGAACAGATAAGTCCGTCGCAAAACTACTTTGAAATGTTGGAATTGCTACAGGTAGTGTCATCATAGCCGATTCATTTGCAACAAGTAGCGGCCATAAGAAATTATTCCACGATTGAACAAATACGAAAATACCTAGTGCTGCCATCGAAGTACGCGAAAGCGGTAAGAAAACACTCCACCAAATACGAAGCATGCTTGCACCATCAATTTTTGCAGCCTCCATGAGTTCAGTAGGAATACCATCATAAAACTGTTTTAAAATTAAAAAACCAAGTGGTAAAAATAAACCAGGAAAAATTAAAGCTTTATAAGAGTTAATCCACCCTAATTCAACGATCATAGAAAATAACGGAACGATAATCGCTTCAACAGGCACCATCATACCTGCTAAAATGAGTAGAAACACGATATTTTTTCCTTTGAATGAAATGCGTGATACTGCAAATGCAGCGAGTGAACACAATAATAATGTTAAAACGGTTTGAACAACTCCAACGAATACACTATTCCACGTCCAACGCCAAATTAACGACGATTCATTAACCTTCAAATAGCTTTCAATTGTAAATGGTGGTGAAAACAATTCGCTTAGCACCGTTACAACTGAGTTTTCTGGTTTTAAGGAGACGATAAACATCCAACAAATTGGAATTAACACTAAAATTGCAAGCACATAACTCACAAAGTAAACAAAGAAGCGACCCGTTTTTCCT